>NZ_JAYGHD010000372.1:0-17098 GCF_034932245.1 Nostoc sp. UHCC 0251 | reverse complement strand
TACCATCTTTCCTCCCTCACGGGAATATCCCTGACTTTCCTACCTGGGCAGTTACAACTAATATCTAATTAGGCAAATAAAATTTGGAGGAAAGAATGCGCGATACCTTTAATAGAATGATCGGTCGAACTCGCTATGTAGTATTTCGACTATTTCTGCACTTAGGGGGAGGCGAGGTAGCACCAATTTTGGGAGTATTAAATAGTGCTGGGCGAGATGCGATCGATGCTGATGGTGATTTAGAAGTTTTGGGAGAAGCATTGGTAGAAATTAGCCAAACCCTACTGCAATACGATGAATATTGGCTTTCTGCTGCCAACGAAGGTGATGTATTTTTTGATGAAGGCGAGGCAGGAGATTACGTCAATGAGTTATTTACTGACTCTGCCCAAAGATATCTTAGCGAACCAGATTACAGTTCTGATTCTGGATTGAATGAACCTTTATCTATACCTGTAACCCGCAACGTCATTGTGATGCTTACAGTAGCTTATGAGGGAGAAGTACCAGAATTAGAAACTGATCTTTCTAACGTTCAGGCACTCAAGGAAGGATTGAAAGCATTGATCAATTTGCATTATAAACATAGATTGAAGGCAATCCAAGTGCATTTCTCGCCAGCACAATTAGGCGATGAACTCACTAGCGACCAACTGTTGCAATATTACCCAGAATTGATTCCTTTATAATGTGTTGGGTAGTCCGTACTTACTACTCGCATCGAGAAATTGTTAAGCTCAGAGATAGGACAATAATCCAATGATCATGACCATAGTACGTAAATTTACAGCCGTTTTTTTAGCTCTGAGTTTGTGTATGACAACTGTCGCTTGTGGTGGAGGGAACGAAACTATTCCTCCGGCTAATAACGTTAGCCAAACTTCTACTAACACGAAGTTGAGTGACGGAGAGTATCAAATACAACAAGCTACATATGATGATGCAACTGGTGAATACAGCTTGTTTTTACTTAACAATAAGCCCCCAACCTTTGCAACCGAAAATTTGCAAATGGCACGGTTAACTGATGATGAAATCAAGCAGGGCAAAAAAACCTATCTGAAGGTAGAAAAAGGACAACCGATTTTATATCTAACGGAAGACTTTAAAATCGAATATATCCACAACGTTACCGAGAATAAAGTCAATCCCCAAACAGGACAACAAGAGACTGTTGTAGTCCGTCGAGAAAATAACTTCTGGGCACCATTTGCTGGGTCTGTAGCTGGCAGCTTGGCTGGTCAGGCAATTGGTAGTATGTTGTTTAGACCCCAGTATTATGTACCCCCTGTCTATCAATCAGGACAAGGATTAAGTGGCTTCGGTGGATATGGCGGAAGTTATGGACAAGCAGTTCAAAGCTACCAAAGCCGCTACAATACACAACCCGCAGCCGTGAGAAATCGCACTGCATTCCGCAATACAGGGACAATTAGAAGGTCATATCCGGGTAATTCAACTTTACGCAATGCACCGCGTAGCACTACTGGTAATAACCGTCCTTCTGGTTCTGGTTTTGGTGGTAGTACATTGCAACCCTCTGGCAGAGCCACTTCACCCAGACGTAATTCTGGTAGTAGTTTTGGTAGTGGACGTAGTTCAGCACCCCGCCGCTCAACTGGTTTCGGCAGCAGACGCCGTTAGAAATTCCAAATTCAATAGACATCTGGTGAAAATGAATTGTTTTGACGTTGCATTGCAACGTCTCTACAAGGGTTTCAGGTAACGCATAATTAATTTCTGGAGATGTCTAATAAATAGACTGCCTAAGAAGTGAAGGTAGTATGTTGTATAAAGAAGCCGAAGGGTCAAAAGTCAACCCTCCGGCTTCTCTTTATATATATGCAATTTGTGACGTTCAATTATGAATTATTCGGTCAAATAATATGAAATACTAAATACAAATATTGCTAAGATAACAGGAACCATTTTATTAAAGTCTATTTGCTTTTTTTGAACCATTTCTAAACAAGACATCGGAATCATCAGAGGCCAGAAGATAGTTGTGACCAAAAACATCACAACCGATAAAAATTTATCTTCTGGCGTGGAAGCAGGATGACCCAGCGAAAATATTAACCAATTGGTTAAAAAATAGCACGTCATTAACAAGTAACCAATAGTTAAAGTCAGTTGTATCTGATTCATTGTGAGTACTTCTGAAGTTATCTGAGCTTTACTATAGCCCAATACAGATAACACAGATACTCGTAGGTACACGGCAATGCCTTGTCCTTAGCCAGTACTCATTCAAATGAGAATCGCTATAAATTTTATCTTCCCCTGCTTCCTCTGCCTCCCCTGCCTCCCCTGCCCTCTTCCTCACCCGCCAACATGAACACCAGGGCGTATCTGGGGATTCTTTTCAGCCCGACGGAGTACTTCACGGGTGACCACGGCAATATCACCTTCTCCAAACAAAATAAAACGTAGTAAATATTGTATGGGGTTGCCCTCAACCCAGCCGAAATAGGCATGGGGAATCTTACCTGTTTGGTCACGAATATAGAGTAGTAAAGCTGCGATCGCATTAGGTATTGCTGCACTCTCAGCCCGGAGGATGCGGTAATCACCAACTTGCACCCCTTTGACTTTGATCACATCCGCAAATTCCGAAGCATCTGATATCTGAATTTCTAGAAACAGAATTGGATCGTTGGGTGGAATATGATTGTCTTCGCGTACCTCTTTCTCTTTCATAAAATACTCTAGGACATCACCTGCATTCAATCGATTAGCAATTAGTCGTATTACTCCCTGGCTCTCTTCAGCAAGGAATTGGCTAGCAAGTTCATCAACTTCGATCCGCTCTGCTCGTAGTTCAGTTGAACGCCAAACACGAGAAACTAGCGATGTAAAAATGATCGTACCGATGAAAAATCCAGCGATTCTAATGCCTTCTGGTCTTTCGATGATATTAACAACAGTGGTATATAGAAATAACAGTGTGATAATGCCAAAAACAAGTCTTGCCCGCTTTTGTCTGTGACGGTGGGCTGATAAGGTTACGGCAAAAGCAGCTGAAGTAATTAACACAAGCACACCAGTTGCATAAGCCCCACCTTGAGCTTCCACATTTGCCCGAAAGATAATTGTGACAACAAAAGCGATCGCTGTGTAGACTAACACTAAAGGTCGTGTTGCTCGGGCCCAATTGGGGGCCATGCCATAGCGTGGTAGGTAGCGAGGCACAATATTCAGCAACCCTGCCATTGCAGATGCACCTGCAAACCACAAAATGGAAATAGTACTTAAATCGTAAATTGTGCCAAAGGCATTGCCTAAATGCAGATGTGCGAGATAAGCAAGGGCCCGTCCATTAGCTTTGCCCCCAGATGCAAATTCTGCGGTTGGAATCAGTAGAGTAGTTATAAAGCTGCTGGTAAGCAAAAAGAAGCTCATAATCACAGCAGCACTGGTGAGCAGCTTGCGTGTATTCCGAATCCGCCCCTTGGGATGCTGCGGAGCGCTGTTGGTGCTACCTTTGACCAGAGGCATAACTGTTACACCAGTCTCAAAACCTGATAATCCCAGCGCCAGCTTGGGGAATATGAGCAGAGATATGCCAATAAGTATCAAAGGGTTGGAATGGCGGGTAAAAAGTGCAGTCTGCCAGTTAGCGATCGCTTCTGGGTGAGTTAAAATCTGATACAAACCGACGCTAATCACAATGAAGTTTAACAGCAGATAAACTCCCACCAAAACTACTGCAATCCCAATCGCTTCTCGGAAACCTCTCAAGAAAACTGCGCCTAGTAATACAACTAATATTAGAGTGATTGCGATCGTCTGATTGTGAAGCCAACTTGGGGTAAGTGGATTTTCAATAATATGGGCTGTGGCATCAGCAGCTGACAAGGTAATGGTAATAATAAAGTCAGTTGCCACAAAGCCGAGTAAGCATAGCACAAGTAATTTGCCTTGCCACCAAGGGAGCAAACGCTCTAACATTGCGATCGACCCTTCCCCATGAGGGCTTTCGGCAGCAATACGCCGATAAATTGGCAATGCTCCAAAGAGCGTCAGCAAAACTAGAATTAGGGTAGCTACAGGAGAAAGAGCGCCAGCTGCCAGTGCTGCAATCCCAGGTTGATAGCCAAGGGTTGAGAAATAATCTACACCAGTCAAGCACATCACCTGCCACCAAGGATGTTGGCGATGTGGTTCTTCTTTGCGATAAGGCCCTTCCTTTTCTCCTCGGTCTTCTTCAAGCAACCAGTGGATTAACTGGCTACCGAGCCGTTTTGTTGAAACAATTGATTCAGCCATCAAATACGGTTGTGTTGCAAAAGTTGGCTTTGTGGTTTATGAAAATTTTCAACTATAAAGATATAGCACTATTATTGTAGATTAAGCATACTGTCCAATTTACAAAATAATAGTAGTTTTTCGTAGCCATTTGGCATATCAATATCAATAGACCTCTTGCAATTTATGGTATATAAATAATAAATCTTGTTAAGTATATTTTTTTAATTAACACCTTACGACCTTCAAGCTACATCAGTTATAAAAAAATGGCACTGCTAGGTAAGGTAGGTACGCAATTAAAAAATCTCTCCTAGTAGGTTGTTTTAAAAGCCACGAAAGGAATAATGTTGGTATTCTGTCTTAGTCATTTCGATGTTGTACAAAGTAGCAAACAGGCGAACATTATTCATCTTTTACATAGGCTGGATTTGGATATAATTGAGAATTTTATACTTTCAGTAAGCCTATAAATATTAATAATAACAGATTCTAATTATTGCCTGTATAGTGCTGTTGTACAAATATTATCTATGGAATAATTTATCACAGAAAGGAGTATTTTTTTGTGTAGATGATCTAGTCACCACAATAAACATTTAAAATCTCTAGCAGATGAGTAGGTAGATTGGTATGAGTGAAACTACAGAAACGATTTTCAGCAAAATCATTCGCCGGGAAATTCCCGTTGATATTGTTTATGAAGATGATTTAGCCCTGGCGTTCAAAGACATCCACCCCCAAGCGCCTGTTCACATCCTCGTCATTCCCAAAAAACCCATTCCCACACTAGCTGATGCTGAATCTCAGGATCATGCTCTATTGGGACATCTTTTGTTAACCGCCAAACGTGTTGCAAAAGAAGCTGGACTGGAAAACGGTTATCGAGTTGTCATCAACACTGGTGATGATGGTGGTCAGACAGTCTACCACTTACATCTGCATATTTTAGGAGGACGGCAGTTGAGCTGGCCGCCTGGTTGATAAAACCATAAAACCGGATGAATTGTGTTTCTAGACGCGATTCATCACTAAATCATAAACACTCCCTTCCAAAAGTCTGTAGGAATGTCATCATAGTTAAGGTAAAAACATTCTGGAGATAAGACAACGGTTTACGCACGCCCTTTAGCACGGTTAATTGAGCAATTGCAACGCCTACCGGGAGTTGGCCCCAAATCTGCCCAACGACTGGCTTTGCATATTTTAAAGCGACCAGAAGCAGAAGTAGAAGCTTTGGCACAAGCGCTGATTGAGGCAAAAAAACAGATCGGTTTGTGTTCTGTTTGTTTTCACTTATCTGCTGAACCTGTTTGTGAAATCTGCCGCAATGCCAACCGTGACAACAATATTATCTGTGTTGTAGCAGATCCTCGTGATGTGATTGCACTGGAAAAAACCCGCGAGTACAAAGGCAAATATCACGTTTTGGGTGGGGTGATTTCGCCAATTGATGGAATTGGCCCAGAACAGTTGAATATACTGCCTTTGCAGCGCCGGGTGAGTCAGCAAAAACCCCAAGAAGTGATTCTGGCAATTAGTCCGAGTGTGGAAGGGGAGACAACAACACTGTATATCGGTCAGCTATTGAAACCATTTACCAAGGTGACGCGGATTGCCTTTGGTTTGCCTGTAGGTGGTGATTTGGAGTACGCCGATGAAGTAACACTGGCAAGGGCATTGGAAGGACGCAGGGAGCTAGATTAGGCTTAATTAAATAATTCGTAATTCGTAATGACGCTCCTGCGTCGCTAACGCTACGCTAACGTAATTCGTAATTAAGTTTTGTGATGAGGATTTAACTCCAAGACAAAACTTGCGTGATTTTTGAACCGGGGGACTTAAACCCACGGAACTTGTTAAAGTTTATAAAACAATACGCTTGGGTTAAGCAAAGCGCAACCCAAGCTACTGGTCTATCGCATTAATTGTAATGAGTTCCTAGTAGGCACTGAAATGCTTAAAAATCCAGGACTAAAGTCCTTACTACAAACTTTTTTACCCCTCATAACTAATGCACGCTTCTAACAAGCGGTAAGTTTTATGGCAGGGTCTAAATCCCCGTTGCAAAACTTAATTACGTTAGCGTTCGCGCAGCGTCTCGTAGAGAGGAACGAGCTTCATTACAAATTACGAATTACGAATTACGAATTATTTTAATTTGGTTTACCTGTAATCGTGAATGCTGCCCAGTAGTAAGGATGATTATAAAGATTTTTATCTGATGCCATTTTACTATTTCTATATAGCTGTGTCGCTAAATAAGTTTGAATTCGTAATTCTTCTGGATGCAGATTATTCAAAATATCTTCATACCATTTTGTCAGTTCGCCAGCAGTTAGTTCTTTCAGCCATCGCGTTGCTTCAGCTAAAGCAGTAACTGCTGACTTATTAGGTTGTAATCTTCGATAAAACTCTATCATTACCAAGGCACTAGCTGAAGATTCTACACTCCAAAGGGTACTCACTACATGAGGAACGCCGTGACTCACAAAACCAGTCACTAAACTCACATATTCGCTGCTGATAGTGTAGTTGCTAGTACTTAAATTTTCACAGGCAGATAGAGTAATAAGATTGTAACTTGCTAGATTTTGCTGATAAATTTCATCTAGAGTAAGTCTATCTTCACCTGCTAATGCTAATTCTGACTTTTTAGGTTCAGCCAAATTATTATTTACACGACCCGTAAAATGAAAAATGTTGTAATTATCATACAAGGCATTTTCAACAATACTTCTTGTAGCTTCTGAACCCTGAATTCGTTGGATATTATTGAACATCTGGCTAACAACTTCAGACTCAAGTTTGGCAAATTTAAGTGTGGGATAACCTGTACTCTCAGGATGTTCAACACTGAGCAATAATTTATTTTGCCACTGCCAGATATCTTCAGTTCTTATTGATAAACCTATTTGGGCGCTAGGTAGATAAGTAACGGTGAAATTTGACTCCACATTCGGCAATTCTTCCTGCGATGGGGAAGAAAGATGGAAAAGGGTATGAATGGGTAATCTGTACAAGTCACGGTGAGGAATTAAAACCAGTTGGGTGATCCCTTCGAGTTCCTGTGCAATTGTGGAAATATTCAGGATTTCATACAGCTGCAACAGCTTCTGTTCCATATCAACTCGCCAAGAATGCTGGCTTTTACTTTCTTTGTCTTGGGCCGTGGTGCGATATTCTTGGTATTGTTGATGCCAATCTTCTAGCCAATTTTCAAATTCAATTAGGCGTTGTACTGCTTCGGGGAGAGGTAATTCGTTTAGACGGATAGCGTCTTCTCCTAAAGGTATTACCCCAGTATCTTGCATGGGTGTAAACAGGAGGATTGGTGATGGCGCTTGGTCTTTAAGAATAAATGTTTGTAGGGCGACTGGACTAATATGCCAGTAAATAATTGCTGTTGTGGGATTGAATAGTTGTTGAATTGCCCCATAATGAGGCGAGTAAATATTATCATTCCAGCCATAAAGCAGCCAGTTTAAACAAGCATTTTTGCCTTGTTCGGCAATTTCCCAAGCTTCAACTAAATCACCGGACTCTACGGCTAAATCAACTGCTAATTGATCAAAGCCTGCAAATTTTAAAGCTAGCTGTTTTTTACTTTCGTCTGAGCGAGTTTCTTCACTCAGTAATTGTCGCAATAAATCTGTACCGCGTTGCAGCAATTCTTGAACTTGTGTTGTTTGTCCCAAACCCATCAGCACTTTACTTAGAGATTGCAGAACTTCTAAGTGCAAGTTGGGAAAGTATTCTAGTGTGAGGGTTAACAGCGCCTGATGGTACTCAGATGCGGCTTTGCGCCAATAATCGCGGGGATTGGTATGTTTTTTGCCTTGCTCATAGTAAGTATTAGCGATCGCAAAATGCAATCTACCCCAGCCTTCTGGATGGGTATCTGTCCGTAGATGTTTTAACCCTTCCTCGTAGCTGGCTAATTTTCCTTCGTAGCCGCCCTGTTGTAAGGCGGGATTTATCGCTGTGATACTACTCGACAAGTTCAGCAATGCGTCAGAATCTACTAAATTACCGATCGCAGTTCCCCTACCAATCCAAGCTTCCCAATAATCTTGTTTAATTTGCAAAGCGTTGTCATAACAGGCGATCGCTTCAGTAAATTGTTCTAAATAAAACAGTGCTACTGCCTGATTATACCAAGCTAAGTGGAAGTCGGGTTTAATGGCGATCGCTTGCCGATAGGAGGCGATCGCTTCTTGGCGGCGTCCTAAGTTATCTAACGCTATACCCCGGTTGTACCAAGCTAAGTAGAAGTCAGCTTGAACTGAAAGTGCTTTGTCCCAGGAGGCGATCGCTTCTGACCATCTTCCTAAATTAAACAGCACTACACCCCGGTCTATCCAAACTTCGTGGTACTCTGGGTGAATTTCTAGCGCTCTGTCATAGGATATAATCGCTTCTGCAAATTGTTCGCCGACAGCTAGGGCTATGCCTCGGTGATACCAGTTTTCCTGGTCTTCTGGTTCCAGATGTAGCGCTTGGTCATAACTAGAAATAGCTTCTGGTAGCCAACCTAACTTTAGCAGTGCCAAACCCTTACTAGACCAAGCCTCTTGGTAGTCTGGTTTGATTTCTATGGCTTTGTCAAAAGAAGCGATCGCTTCTTCAAAATATCCTAATTCTCCCAGAGTTCCACCCCGGTTGTACCAAGCTTTGTAGAAGTCGGGTTTCAGTTGTGTGGCAGTTTCGTAAGATGCGATCGCCTCATCAAAACGTTCTAAATGGAACAGCGTCAAGCCTCGGTTAAACCAATATTCTGAGTATTCGGGTTGAAGTGCGATGGCTTGGTCATAAGATGCGATCGCGCCTAACAAATCACCCGTTTTCGCTTGGCTTAGACCTTGGTAAAACCAAGCTTGAGCGTTGGTAATCGGATTATCGCTATGTCGCTCAATAATACCAGGGGAATTACTGCTTTGAACTGCCAAATCCGAAGCAAGTTGCTGGACTAAATTGGTACTTTCATCCAGTCTCACCCACAACTCATCTAGGGTAGAAGCCACATTTGGCTCTAAATTTGTCAAAGTGTTATCCCACGTTGCTTCTGAGTCAGATGTTACTAATTCAGTTCTTTGCCTAGTGGAAACCAGATTTGCTCCAGTTGTAGTTACAATCACCTCCGCTTCATCCCCGAATCTCAGTTCAGCTAATGAGGTGATTGAATCTTCGGCTGGGGGGAGAGGGAAATTTTCGGGGATCGTGGTTTGGGCGTCTTCTCTTTCATACTCCAATACCAGTTCCTCTAAATTCTCGGCTCCTCTTTCCTCAAAAGAGGCATTTTCAGGTGCTGAAGTTGTTGGTTCAACATCTTGCACATCATATTCCCATAACTGTTCACCTAAGCTACGGATTAACTCCTGCCCAGGCGAATTTGGGAGAATTTCCTCATCAGTTGTGATTTCTACGACATCTGGCTCATCATAATCCCATAACTGTTCACCTAAGCTACGAATTAGTTCTTGCCCAGGAGTGGTTTCTATGACATCTGGCTCATCATAATCCCATAAGTCCTCGCCCAAATCGTGACTCAGTTCTTGCCCAGGAGTGGTTTCTGCCACATCGTGCGCCCGATTGTCTTCATACTCTATTTGTGTGGGTGAGTTTTGCATCAACCGGATGCCAATGTCATAAGCAACATCTCCAATTCTGCCAACACCAAGTTCCCCCAATTGCACCATCTTTGTTGCTAAAAGATGATTTGGTGTAGGTGAAGCTAGCAAGCTTTCGCCAAACATCACCAACCAATCTATCCAGCGTTCAGCCGAAATGCGATTTTCTACCCGTTGCAGATACCTCAATGCCCACTGTCGTCCTCGTGCTTGATGCACGCCTTCTAACAATTGGATAAACAATTGTTCCAGATCCGCATTGGTTAGTTCTGGTAGCATCTCCACCAGATTATGTCCTCTCGCACCCTGGAGAGAACTAGTCTGCTTACTTTCAATGAGGCGCTTTAAAAACCTTTTAAGCGACTGCGATATCCGCCTGAGCATCTGCCACACTCTTGGATTTTGTTTTTCTAGATTGTAGCCATCGTTGTGTTAAAAAAATCATCAATTACGTAAAAATCCATTAGATTCGGACAGCGCTTCCGTCGCAAGTTAGCAAAAATTATACCAAACTTCAAGAGCATAGCATTACAACGTTACAATTCCCAGATTTAACTCTTGAGTTTCGACTCTGGGAAGCAGTTAATTTTCTGTTTGCTCTGTAGACGATTGACCAGCAGGATATAATTGATTGATCAATGCCTGGACAAGCACTTGGGGATCGTCTGTCTCAACGGCAAGTTGTTGAGCAATCTGCTGGCGTAAGTTTTCATCCTGCTGTAACATCACAAACAACTCTTCTAGGGTGACAGTTTGATATTCTCCCTCGGGGGGGTTTTCTAGCGCATCTGCTGACTCTGATATTGGATCTGTTGGCTCAGATGGCAAAGACGTGCTGACAACATCTGGCCCCTCATATTCCCAAATCGGTTCACCTTGATTGCGTGTCAACAATTGCATTCCAATACTATAGGCAACATCTCCGATTTCTCCGATGCCCAACTCACCCAGCTGTACTAACCGCGCAGCTATTTCATTATGGGGTGTAGATGAAGCCAGCAATCTATCACCAAAGCGCTTTAACCACTCAACCCAGCGCTCTGTTGGGATACGATGTTCAATATTATGCAACCACTTCCGGGCCCACTCTTCCCCTCGTGCTTGATGTACTCCTTCCAAAAGTTCGTTGAAGAGAAATTCCAGATCCGTATCACTTAAGGGTGGTGCTGGTTGTTTTTGCAAATTCCCCCTAGATTTTGAGGCAGTCTGTTTTCCACCAAACAAGCTCTGAAAAAGCTTTTTGAGCCATTGAAATAGCCGCTTGAGCATCTGCTGCACCATCGAGTTTTGCTTCTCCTAAAATTGTAGCGATCGCACTGGACTATGACGCTAGTTCAGTCAATAAAATGTATAGTTGGGCATTGGGGATTGGGGATTGGGCATGGGGAATGGGGAAAGGGAAAGGGGTAAGGGGTAAGGGGTAAGGTTAAATTTATCCCTTTACCCTTTCCCCTTTAACCTTTTCCCCTGTCCCTCATCTCCCCCTGCTCCCCCTCATCTCCCTGCTCCCTCATCCCCATTCCCCATTTCCAAAAATAGAACAAATGTACTAAATGGTATGCTATAATTCCCATACATTGATGTTGAAATCATAGTAGAGGATAAGCTCTGGTTGCTTGCTTTCCTGAGTGCCAAAATTTACGGCATGAGTTGAGTCTTGGGCTATGGCAACATCGATAAATAAAGCAGGTACGAGAGTTTAAAATAGTTGAATCCTAAACTCGACTCGGTGCTACTAATTAACGTTGAAAGGCATTGAAGTCTATTTTTCCATGTCTTACGAACCCCTGCACCACAAATATCGCCCCAAAAGCTTTGCTGAACTGGTGGGTCAAGAGGCGATCGCCACCACCCTCACGAACGCGATCGGCACATCTAAAATTGCCCCCGCCTATTTATTCACTGGGCCTAGAGGTACGGGGAAAACTTCTAGTGCCCGGATTCTGGCAAAATCCCTTAATTGTCTCAAAAGTGACAAGCCCACTGCTGAACCCTGTGGCGTGTGTGAAGTTTGTCAGGGGATCACCAAGGGGTACGCCTTAGACATAATTGAAATCGACGCTGCTAGTAACACTGGTGTCGATAATATCCGCGAGTTGATTGAAAAAGCCCAGTTTGCGCCTGTGCAGTGTCGCTACAAGGTTTATGTAATCGATGAGTGCTTAACTGGAGATTCTCTAGTTCTGACTGATGAGGGACTTCAAAGAATTGATGATCCCAAAATTAAAGACAAGAAGGTTCTGAGTTACAACGACTCATTAGGTAAGTGGGAATTCAAAAAAGTTGTCAGGTGGTTAGATCAAGGAGAACGGCAAACCCTGGTTATCAAGACAACTAACCGAGAAATTAGATGTACGGATAATCATTTAATTAGGACAAACCAGGGATGGCTACCAGCAAAGGACGTAAAAGAAGGAGTGAAGATACTATCCCCTGTGAATGTGGATGCGGCATCCTCATTTACAAATTTGGTATCGATGGACGCACCCGAAGATTTGTTAGCGGACACCAGTTTAAAGGCAATACATCTGGGCAAAAATCATACGACCTGGAATCTATCCTTAAACAAGCCGAATTACTCCGACCTTTCTGTGCTTGCGGGTGTGGAGAAAAGCTTGATATCCCAACCTTTTTACAAAAAAAGGGCAGAGGAATCATCAGTATCCAGTCTCGCTGGGAAAAACATCCATATAAAAAAGGACACGGAATTTGGGAACTTAGAACAGAAAAGTTCCTTGCAGATGCGTCAGTTATCCAGCCAAATGCACTTGGGCTTATCTACGGAACCTTGCTTGGAGATTGCTCTATCAGTTATCCCAATAAATACAGCAGATTCCCCAGATTGTGTTGGACACACTCAGAAAAGCAGCAAGAATGGTTGGAATACAAAGCCTATCGCCTTCAGGAATTGCGTCCAAAACTGCGAATTACACCTAACAAAGGATACGGAAACATATCAGTTACCTGTAACACAGCGTGTCATCCCCAACTCAAAGATGTCTTGGACATCGTTAAACCAAATAGGGATAAAAAACTCGTCTCTATGGACTGGCTTAATCGGATTACCCCAGAAGGACTTGCTTGGTGGTACATGGATGATGGCTCACTCAGTCTCAGTCCACAAGGAAGTCCACAAATTCAATTGCATACAGAAGGATTCTCCGGCGCAGAAAATCAACTCATCGCCAGTTGGCTTACAGCAATGGGATATTCATCTGCAACAAAATTTTATACCAGAAGTAGTACAGGCAAAACATACCACTACATTCAGATGGGCGCAAGCACCAGTAGAAAATGGCTCGCAGACCTTAAACAATATTCCATCCCCTCGATGGATTACAAGTTTGGAGACAGTCGAATCTGTTCACCTCGCTGGGGTTGAGCGAGTTTATGACATTGAAGTAGTAGATAATCATAATTTTGTGGCAAATGGACTTTTAGTGCATAATTGCCACATGCTCAGTACCCAAGCATTCAACGCGCTACTCAAGACCCTAGAAGAACCACCTAGACACGTGGTTTTTGTATTGGCGACAACAGATCCGCAACGGGTATTGCCAACAATTATTTCGCGCTGTCAAAGGTTTGATTTTAGACGCATTCAGTTAGAAGCGATGGTTAAGCATTTAAGTGCGATCGCATCTAAAGAAAATATTCATATTTCACCCGACGCTGTAACCCTGGTAGGCCAACTTGCTCAGGGAGGGTTACGAGATGCCGAAAGTTTGCTCGACCAATTGGGTTTATTAGCGGGTGAAGTGACACCGGATAGAGTTTGGGATTTGGTGGGAACAGTAAGCGAACAGGACTTGCTGGGACTTTTAAATGCGATCGCTCAAGACAAACCCGAAGCTGTTCTTGACTGTACCCACTACATTTTAGATCGTGGTCGAGAACCCCTAATTCTTCTGCAAAATCTCGCCGCCTTCTACCGCGATTTACTTATTGCTAAAACCGCACCCAATCGCCACGATTTGGTTGCTTGTACTCAGCAAACTTGGGCAGCGCTGGTTGAGTTTGCTCAATACTTCGACATAAGTGTGATTTTGGCAGGACAGCAACACCTCCGAACATCGGAAGTGCAAATTAAAAACAGCACCCAGCCGCGTTTATGGTTAGAAGTAACATTACTAGGATTGTTACCCAGTGCGACGATTCAGCCACAAGCCCCAAGTGTCGCACCGCGAGTTAACACACCTGCTGTATCTCCAAGCTATCCTCCAGCAGCTGTCCAAAATCATCCAGTCTCTTCTTTACCTGTAGCTGAACCGCAAAAAAATCATAATTCTGCAAACAATCATGTAGCGCCTGCCCAAAATCAGCCCGTCACTTCATCTCCCCCACTTGAACGGCAAACAAATCACAATTCTGCTGCTAACTCAGTTTCACCACCAACCCCAGAACCTATAGCTGTTCCTGTATCACCTGCGAACATTGAACCAGTCACTTCAGAAGTTATTGGGGAAGCAGAATATGACTTAACTCAAATTTGGCAACAGGTGCTTGCTAACCTTCAGCCAAAATCAAGGCAAGAAATGCTGCGTCAAATGAGCCAACTCATAGAGTTCGACGGTGTTATAGCTCGAATTGCTATCAAACAGGCATGGTATGACAAGGGAAAATCTTATCTACCGATGATTACGGCAGCTTTCCAGCAGACTTTCCAGCGTGAAATCCAGATAAATATAGAAAAAGGAACTTCTCCAAACTCTACCTCAGCTAAAAAAAATCCTCCGCCGAAAGATTCTAGTCGCGTTCAGCAACCAGCTACTCCCAGTTACAATCAGCAAATTTCGCCTCCAGCGCCATTACCACAGCCAACACCACTAGCACCACTAAAAACTGAGCCGACGGTAAGAAATGGAAATGGGGTAAATGGAAATGAGACAAATGGAAATGGGGCAAATAGAAATGGGATGCAAGCTTTGCCTCCACCGCCAAAACAAACACCCGCACCTGATTGGGAACCTGACGAAGTAGCGATCGCAGCTCAACGTCTAGCAGAATTTTTCAACGGACAAATTATTCGTTTTGCAGATGATTTCCCAGAAATCTCCGATTCTATGGCTACACCTGAATGGGTAGAGGAAGCAGACGTAGATGATGAATAAAAAAATGCAAAATTATTTTTGGTAATTTTGCATTTTTAATTTTTAATTTTTAATTCCCCAAAGGGGCTATTCCCCATTCCCCGTATGCAAGGTTTTCACCCATTTTAGCCGCTTTGGTCTTACCGACATGCGGGCAGTAGTACTGCTCATGACGACTAACCAGTGCAACATATATAAACTGCCACGCAGGGTTTGCACCAGCATTAGAAAATATGTAGAAGGTGAAAATTTCTGGTCTTGACGTATGCGCCTTAGACCTGTATACATCCCTACCATCGACATAGTAACTGACAAGCCTGTGATGGGACTTAACATTGGTGGACGATGACGAGCGATCGCCATTAGTAAATCTGGGACTGCTGCTGTTGGCAAGATATACATAATCAGCATAAAAATCAGCAGATCCCAGCTTTTACGCCCTCCCATGCGGTTTTTGAGAATTAAATCCCAATAATCCAAATAGCGCTGATAACCGCCTTCTGCCCAACGGTTGCGCTGATGCCAAAGTGCGATCGCACTTGTCACTCCTTCTTCTTGCACCGCTGGATGGAAAACACACTCAATATCCCACTTATCCAAATGTAAGCGGATTGTCAAATCCAAATCATCGGTAATGGTTTCCTCGTTCCAGCCACCGCAGCTTTCCAAGGCTGAACGCCGGACAAATTGACCATTTCCTCGCAGTTCGCCGATGCCACCCAGGGCAGTTCGCTGTTGTTGAAACCAGGTATCAAGTGCCATTTCTGCCATTTGACCCTTAGTCCAAAAGTTTGCTTTAGCATTAGCGATCGCTTTTCGCACCTGCACCGCCCCAACATTTTCTCTTTGAAATAAAGGTATTACCTGTTGCAGTAAGTCTGGTGTCACTTGGGCATCAGCATCAAATACTGCGATAATGTCGCCCTTTGTCAGCGGCAATACCTGATTCAACGCCCCCGATTTGCCACCACTAGCTTCTGCTGAACGCCTTAATACTTTCAGTTGATTATGTTTCTGCTCTAGTTCTGCTAATACATGTGGCGTGTTATCACTGCTGTGATCGTCAATAATCCATACTTCGTACTGCCCACCTGGATATTCCAGATTACAAAGATTTTTGACTAATTTAGCAATTACTGCTTCCTCATTTTTCGCAGCCACTAGCACCGATACAGAGGGCAAATCTCCCTGTATTTCTTTTGGATAGCGACGGGATTTTGTAAACACTACCACCAAGGCATGAAATCCTAGAATGGTGGTCAGTCCTAGAATAAATATGGAAGCCCAAGAAACTAAATGTAGAGCGATCGTGCCACTCCAGACAACAGTCAAGACGAGAGCCGCTTTGCGTCTACGACCTTGAAACCGGGGTGTTAGAGACACAGGATCTGCCTCTAACACTGACTCCTCATCTGCTGATAGGTCAGACAACAAGGAGTTGAGCGGATCAAGCTCTTGATAAGAATCTTCTTCGGGCCAGGAATTCGCTGGCATAGGTTAGGTTGCTTGATTCAAAAACCACTATTTGTCTACAGTTAGTAATTTTACGGACAAATATCCCTAAGCTACTTTTCCCGATATTAATCGGAATGGGCAAACTGCAATACCCGCTATCCCTAAGCCAAAAGCCGCTGGGACTAACTTTGTTATCACCGCCACTCTGGGTAATTACCTCGAATTAACCATGTTTGCTACTCTTAGACAGAGGCTTGATTCCTTTGATAGCCACTTGGGCAGGAAGCTTGTAGAATCGGACTTTCTCTAATGAGAATTCCGGTTTGGGCAAAGTAATAGCAAGGTAGTAGCAGCTTGTTGTTGGCAGAAACAGCAATAATAACATCCACAACTTTACAGTGGGGATTTTTTATGTTATTGCTCCATGCTTTGATAAAAGTTAATGCAGCCCTATTCTAACTGAAATTTTAATATTTCTTAGCAGTAACTTCATATATGGGGCATTGGGCATTGGGCATAAGGGATGCAATACGGTTCGGTTAGCTTGTTTACCCTGTGGAGATCCCCCCAACCCCCCTTAAAAAAGCAGGGCTAATTTCCTCATTTACCCCCTTTTTAAGGCAGGGCTGTTTCATTCCCTAAAACAGGTAAAATTGCAAGTGTTGAGGGGATAAA
>NZ_JAYGHD010000371.1:0-17124 GCF_034932245.1 Nostoc sp. UHCC 0251 | reverse complement strand
AATTTTTAGCGATCGCAGCTTTTTTGCCCGATCTCACCAAATCGCGTTGCTCCCATCGCAAACTAATTCAACCAACCAAAACTGAAGTGCCACCGGGAAAAGTAGCCGGAGCTAACCCGGAGTGGCGGCAAGTAAACTTCTAACGCTAGAGCCACCTCGGAGATCCCGATGACCAAACCAAGTCTGAAAACTGGTTGCTAAAAACTTTAATCGTTCCAGAATCAAGGCGTTCACACAAAGGCACTGCCCCGATCAGCAATCGTGTACAAGCGTATGCGATTGCTCTGGCATTGCTCAAGAGCGCAAGCGTTTGCTGTAGGTGATCCTTTTCTCTAGTTGTATTCCTTCAATTGGCGCAAACTGAAATTATCGCATTGCATATCGGCAAGCGATCGCTTTTACTTTTGCCGTGCTTCAAACTAAGTTAGTGAAAGGTATTACTATTTATCACTAACTAAGTTATTGTATTATGGCTGAGAAGTCAAGTGGCGATAATAGAAAAGATTACATAGAAGAAGAACTATTAATTATGTCAAAAACTCTTATCGCTAGCGTCTGGTGGACTAAAGAGATGGGAGAGCGATTAAAAATACTTAGAGGTGAAGAGTCAATGGCTTCGCTGGCTAAACGGGCTGGGTGTTCTTACCAGTCAATACAGCACTTGGAGCGCGGAGAATATACAGTTGATGAACGTAAAGGACTCAAACCTACTGTTTCTTGGGAAAAGCTAGAAGCAATATGCAAGGCTCTTGATATATCTGTAGAAGATTTTTTACAAGTTCAGTTAGTGAAAAATCCTAAAAAGGTGATTCAAACTGGTTGACAATCACTAACGCCGTCAGTGATAATAAAAGTATGAAACGGGCGCTCCTCCTAAAAATACAAAAAGCGCTTCTACTGAACCTTGAAAAAAACAGAACAGAACAATATCCCCAGGTAACAGATGCAGTGGATAGTCAAAGCTGCTGAAGGTAGATAAGGATTGCGGGAGTTCTTAATAAAAATTACCAACAGGATGAAGACTAGCGAATGATGTTATTGAAACTCACCTGTCGCCTGACGCGCTGTGTATCCTGCTTGGTAGCTCCGGTCACTGGCTAGGAGCAAAAGAATATTAGGCTTCGCCAATTCTAGATTGAGAGTGTTGTGGCTTGCCACAACATCAATTACTACACAAATACAAAAGGCGATCGCTGGCTCTGGAAAAGTTGCGATCGCCTTTTTACCCCAAACAAGAGGTATTTCTAATGATGACACAAGTTTCAGCCCCTGCGCCAACAAAAGATCCGCTTACCACACAGGATCGCCAAATCATTGCAACCATCGTCAATCAGTCGGACTACTCCAAAAACTGCCAGCCCGAAGATGTGGTCACTATCTGGATCAACAGTGATGATATTGTGTGGGTGAAAATGACCCACGGTTATGCTCGATACCACAAAGAGTGTTTCAAACGTGCAGTAGCAGAGGTGAAAGAGAGCCTTTCTACTCCAGTAGAGTGCAATCACAAGGAAGAAAAGGAATTAAAACAAGCTTCTGAGAAAATTGGCTTATTGGGTGATTGTGACTGGCTATCGTTAAGCGTCCAATACCATTCTGATAAAGTAATCGGTCATGCTGGTTGTTATATTTCCCACAAGGCTCGAATATTAACCCCATCGGCTGAATGGGATTTTACCCTGCCGAAGTGGAATATGCCTGCTGCCATCTGTCCAGACTGCGAAGGTCATGGGTGCGGTAATTGTTCGTATCGCGGGACTCGTGCAGAAGACTTGTGCGAACCAGTAGACGGCTATCGACTGATCTATGTAGGACGCACTGACCTTCAGACGGCTCACAACGTATATCTAGATGGTGAATTCTTGGGCATACTCTTTAAAGTCCGAAACCCCAATGAAGTCTGGGAAAACGACCCCAAGACTTATTACTGGCGCTGTGGGGATGGAGTAAGGTATTGGAGCGTCAGAGAGGCTGTAGAAGCACTGTCCAGGGTAACTGCTCCGATTGAACTGCCGCAAGTTCGTCAGGAGTTGGTCGCGGCGTAAGTGAGATGGTGGGTTCTCATACCCACCACACAAGCTTTTCTCAACCCTTGTAAAATAAAACACAGTTCGCCAGGGACAAAATGACCCAACAACCTCACCAACCTCACGACAAATTTGCCAAGGAATTTTTAGAAGAGCTACTGGCTCCTTTGGGTGAAGTGAAAATTAACAGGGAAGTAACAGATGCAACAAGATTTGTAGATGTATTATTTTTACCTTCCCCACAAGCCCAAGCGGAAAATCTAGGATTGCTGGGAAGAATTGCTCTACTCAATACAACGCTACTGGAACCATTTCGGAATCAGCCCAGCAGGACGGAAGTACGTAACTGTTTCATGAAGTTGTTCACTGTGATTGCGGATTCTCAGCGCAAAGCCAAAAGAGAAGAAACTACCATTAGCGAGGATGATTTAGCTCGTTTGTGGATTTTGACACCTAGCGCTTCAGCCTCTCTGTTAGCAGATTTAGAGGTTAAGCTAGACTTAGAAAAGTGGATGACTGGAGTTTACTTTTTTCAAAAATGTTTTAGAGGGGCGATACTAGCAATTAACGAGTTACCAGTAACTCCTGAAACGCTCTGGTTCAGGCTTTTGGGACGAGGGACAGTACAACAGCAAGCAGTAAGTGAACTGGTTGCCCTTCCACCAGAGAATCTTGTTCGCCGTAATGTTCTTGAAATGGTTTACAGGTGGCGTATCAGTGTAATGACACAAACAGATTTAACTGAAGATGACCAGGAGTTAATTATGAATTTAACAGAAGCTTATCAAGAAGCAAGAGCGCAAGCGGTACAGGAGGGAGTGGAGCAAGAACGCCGTCAGGTTGTAGAAAACTTGTTAAGATTCCGGTTTGGTTCTGTGGATGAAGAATTAGCGAGAGTGGTCGATAATTTGTTGCAGTTAGCACCAGATGACTTTGCAAGATTTTTACTGGAATTGTCTAGTTTATCTCGTGAAGATTTGCTAGCAAGATTTAATTCACATCAATAATCTGTACAGGGCAAATAATTAGTAATAAAAAGCGCTTTTGTAGTAACAAGAGCGCTATTTTATTGGCTCTGTACTTGATAAATACATCTGAAATCAACGGCTTCGCCAATAAGAGAGTGAAATCTATTGATATTAAACAATGACCTATCAAGAAAATAGTGCAGAATTACCCACTCAGAATTAGAGCTTCGCTTATTTTTTGTGAAAACTAACATTAAAGAAAGGCAGCTACTATGACAGCTTTTGACTTTGATTCTGCTGAACACAAGTCCTACGAAAAGACCCCAGCAGCCAAAAGTATTCCTTCACCCGCAGGCATTTGGATTGCTTACGAAAATCAACAATTAGCAGGATGGTACGAAAATAAAGAACTAGTTGGTGGGAAAGAGTATAAAGTTCTTACTAACAAGTTGGACGAAAACGATGAAAAGATAGGCATTCCTGGCGCTCTCTATAGACAACCACGAATACTTGTGATTGGGCGATCGCCTCTGCTATACGGAAACGATAGAAAGGTGATTGGAGTTTGGCGTAGCAGTGATGGTTTGGACAAGAACGCCTATAAATTCGGTAGGCGGTATATGGTGATTTTCGTCGATGCCCAAAATCAACCTCTTCATATCGCACCAGTACAAATAACTGCTTGGGGAGTGTTCCAAGTGTCGTTTGATCAACAACTAATGGCATTCCGTGAAACCTGCGAACAAGCTTATGCAAGTTTTCAAGGCAAACATCACCAACCGAAAAATTTACTTTGGCATTCGATGTGGGTATTTTGTCCCACATTGAAAACAGAGAAACGTGAGAAAGGGGGGCAAACTTCCAACGCCTGTGTATGTAGCGGATACGAAAAGCCAACTGCACTCAACTGGGAGAGTTATTGTATTGGCAAGAAACCAATAGCTCAAGAAATTGCCCTTGTGCATAATTCCATCAGCGATTGGTGGAGAAAAGGATTGCCTAACAATAACTTATCAAAGCATACGTCTCATGCACTTGATCGCAATCAATTGATGATGGAGTCGCAACGATTAATTGAAGCTTTAGGTTGGAAAGAGGAAAAGGGCAAACAGTTTCTCATGGACAACTATGGGAAAAAAGGAAGGCAGTCACTAACTAACGAAGAATTTGCTAACTTCGTCAACAAATTGCAGTCTATGCAAGCAAATTATGACGATGAAGTTGGTTACTGGGAAGATGTGCCTTCTTAATAGCCAAATACTTGTTGAGGTGATTGCAGCAATTGTGTTCGCCTTTATTCTTCCCTACTTGAAGGCAATTAGGGAAGCATATTTGATCAGTTCTCAAGCCTTATCTACAGCTAACAAAGAAAAGGGTAAAGGTTTTTCTTGGGAGAATGACTGAATAATTCTTGAATCCCTTTCCTCCTCTTTTGATTGGGCTGTATTTCAATTATTTAAAATAACCCATGACAATAACAATCTTTCACCCTAGTATCGAAAACTTACAGCAGTTTTCTGACTCATTTGACATCGAGAAGCTATTGCAATCTGAAGGGATTCTACCGTGGCTTTTAGCAAATAGCTGGAACTATGACGATCAATCTTGTTTGATTGCAAACATTATTGATGAGTCTACAAGTCTGGATGAAGTTTGGGACTCTAAAGAGTTTGATTTTAATGCTCTGCCTGATGAATTAAAGGAAAAACTCAATCAGATTATCCGTGAAAAACTCTCCAGTCAAACTGATTAAATCTGCCTGGAGAGAAAAATCGATTCCACAAAAGATTATCACACACTCTACTTCAATAGTAATCAGATGGAATTAAATTTGATTAAAGTGTATGACGCGACACTGTTAAGTTCATCGAAAGTTTACCAAATCGACGGTACGCTTTCACGATACTTGGGTGATGAAGGTACTATCCAACATCCACAGTATCTATTTCTACCTCTGCCAAATCAAAGAAAAAAAGTGGGAGCATCCACTTTCGGCGGAGCTACTTTTTTAGATGAACCATATAGTAGGGTTTTCGGAGTATCAGAATGATGTTTCTTCCAAAAGTGGATGCTCCCAAAAAAGTCAGCTTTCGGCTAAACCGAAACAAACTTATGACTCGTTGTTATGAAGTCGAAGGCATGACTTATAACAAGCCTGTGGTACAGGATAATTCACAGCAACTTCAGCTATTTTAAGCCATGTCTATACATAAACCACCAGTCATTAAAAGGCATATTCGGCTACAAAAAAGCTCTCAAAAAGTAATCTATAGAGCTACTACAGACATTCGCTCTCTTGAGAAATCATCACAAAGAAAGCTTCGCTTAATCGAAAGTGAAAAATAGTGATTGAGGTGAATAATCATGGTACAAGCAATCGACAATCCTATTGCTGCAAATTTCCTAACTGATGCAGTAGTCGAGCGCCACAATTTCTCACAGTTAAATAAAACTCGCATTCGCTTTCGTATCCAGTTAAAGAAAAGTACAAAGTCTGCCGCACCTAAATGGGCAGATGTTTTAAAAGCTGAAGTTTCTGAAATAGAATCAGACCTCGTGAAAGTCACAAATTCCGAAGTCGGGTTAAGGGGTATTAAGGTATTTAAGAAATTGGATGAAGCTGCTGCCCAATTGCGTCAAGAGATTGCTTCAGTTCAAGAATGGATGTCTGCTGATACTGGTGATTGGGTCTGTCCGATTGATTTGGCTCCACTTGTTTGGAATCAGTTAATCAATATTAGGGATAATATCGCCCCTGGTTTACGCAATCAATTAAAAGCTGATTACGAAGCGGGACTTCTTGATTATCAAGAGCGGATTGATCAATTCCTCTCACTTAACACCTGGGAATTAGCACAGGATAAGCAAGAGTCAGTTAAAGCCAACTTGTTAAGAGCATTTCCGACTCTGACCGATCTTGAAGACTATTTGCAAGTCGTTATTGGTCGTCCGGTGATTATCCCTGCCCTCTCTGAACAACTCAATCAACAGCAAGCCGAATGCCTTGACCAAATTACGCGATTCATCCAACAGTATGACCAAAATCTGGAGCAAAGGCTACGGGAATCAGCGATCGCTGGCGGTGAACAACTTGCCGCACAGTTGCTTGAAGAATTGAGCGACTGGGAGCCAGGACGCAAGCCAATCCAGTTTAAAAAGAAGATGCAACGCCATCTTATGAAGGTTCAGGTACTACTAGCGAATGCTGACCCGGAGGCAGGTAGTAGCTTGGAGGCGATGATGGCGCACTTAGATTCTATCGTTAACGATCCAGCGATTGAGTCTAAGAATCTGGGGTCTGATACGCGCAGTCAATTACAGCAAAAAATGCAAGAGATCCGCATCAAGTTGTTAGATGAACAACGCAATCTACAATCACTTGCGACTGACGACGTGGGCTTATCGAAAGCTACCGTGATGTCGTTTAAGTTCAGGTAGAAAACAGTCTTGGGCGGGTGCATTCGCTCAAGACTGATCCCAATGGATTTAATACGTAGTTTCCAGAATAACCCAAAAAGGATATAGCACCTTTACTATTTCTCAAACCAATTTGAAAGCCTTGGAGCTAAAAATGTCACACTTCTCAACCGTTAAAACCAAGCTTGTCAATCGTGAATGTCTGGTACAAGCTTTACAAGATTTGAAACTGAATCCGCAAGTTTACGAAACAGCACAGCCACTAAAAGGATACTACGGCGGCTCTCAAGGACAAAGCGCTGAAATTATCGTATCTGGTCGCACCATAAAAGCTCGTGCAGACATTGGATTCAAGTGGAATCAGTCAAGCGGTGTGTACGAGGTAATACATGACAGTTACGAAACAGTTCCGAAGCTGGGACAAGACTTCTTTAGTAACAAGTTGATGTTGGCTTACGGTAAACGTTTGGTGAGAGCTAAAGCCGCCGAGTTACAAGAGCAGTTTGGTGAATGTGCGATCGCTGAATCAACTAGCGCAAGTGTGCAAACCCTACGCCTAACCTTTGCCGGACATCAAGAAGTTAAACAATTTGCACGGAGATAAATATGGAACGTTCAATACTGATTCATTTCGACAGCGCTACAGGTGAAGTTCGAGTGGAAGCGGAGGGGTTCGAGGGGCTGAGTTGTTTATCAGCTACGCAACCATTTGAAGAGGCACTTGGGGTTGTGGAGGGCGATCGCACGTTTAAGGACGAAGCCCAAACCCAACAACTTCGGACTACCCTAAGCAGTCAAACACGTTTGCACCAGTAATCAGTCATCAGTTACCAGCCAAGTTAAGACTGGTAACTGCTGATCATAAAGGCTTCGCCATTTCACAAATGAAGTAGTTGAAATAATTGACATGAACCTTTCAAATCTTCTCTCCACATTAGATTCACAAATCCCGATCGCCGCAGTTGATGTCTTGTCCCCCGATGAGGCAACTATCATTCAGTGGTTGACTACAGAAGCTAACAATAAGCTCTCATGTCCAGTGTTCTTCTGGAATCTGGGAATATCAACCTTAGAACAATGTTTAATTGCAGCAGATGGGGGATTGGTGTTTAAGCTAGTTACGGAGTACAAGAAACCACCACACGCTGACCCTCTGTTATATGTGTTTGATTACATTGCTAATTTTAGTGGTGATGGAGTCTTCATATTAGGTGATATTCACGCGTTTATTGGTAAGAATTCGCCTTCGTTATCTTGGGAGGTTGTTAGCAAGGTAAAAAATCTCTACCATCGTCTCAAACCGACTGATAAACGCATTGTGCTGCTGGGTCAAAACATTCAATTACATGAGTCACTTGTACGCTTAATCCCTTATTGTGAAATTCCTCTGCCGGGAGTTGAGCAAATACTTGAACATATCAATTCTTATTTACATGACCTACAACAGTCTGCTATTGAACAGGAATTGACTTTCACTATTTCCCTTAACAAAAATGAAATTGAATCTCTCTCTCGTGCTGCATTGGGATTAACTCTGGAGGAAATTAGCGACTTCCTGCGGTTAACTGTCAAACATAACCTAACATCAGATGGGATTTTAATTGATAGTAATTTCATACCCCAAGCAGTCGAGTATAAAACTCGGCTGTTGTCTCAAATGGGTATTGAATTGGGCAAGCCTGCTAGCATCTCCTTTGGAGGATTGGATTTGTTGCGCGAGTGGCTCAATCGACGGCGGCGGCTGTTCACACAAGAAGCGCGTGAGCTTTCCTTGCCTCAACCAAAAGGTGTGTTGCTTGCGGGGCCTCCCGGTACTGGAAAAACGAGTGTTGCTAAGAACATTGCCAACATACTCAATTTACCACTCCTACAGCTAGACATTGCTTCCCTGCTTGGTAGTTTAGTAGGCGAGTCTGAGGGCAATATCCGCCGCGCGCTCAAGACCGCCGAGGCGATCGCACCCTGCGTCCTGTGGATTGACGAAATAGAAAAAGCCCTCTCCGGTAGTGGGGATACAAGTGGAGTCAGCCAAAGGATTCTAGGCAATATCCTCACGTTTATGTCGGAATCAACCAGTGGCGTGTTTGTCGTGGCAACTTGCAATGACCCATCTGCGCTACCAAGTGAACTAAAACGGAAAGGCCGCTTCGATGAAAATTTCTTTGTTGATCTTCCCACGGAGCCTGAGCGAGTCCAGATTCTAGGGATTCATCTGCAACGTTTTGGCATTCACTTGGAATCGGAGTATTTGGAGGCGATCGCAGCTTCAACCGCGAAGTTTTCAGGGGCAGAACTGGAAACCCTTGCTTCGGAAGCTGCTTTGCTGGCGTTCGATGAGGGTAGACCACAACAGGTAACGCTTGCTGACCTCGAAGCTTGCCGCCAAACCATTACCCCGCTTGCGATTCAGGACGCTGCGGCGGTTGAACGAATGCAGGCGTGGGCATCCACCGCACGACGGGCTAGCAGTCCTGTGATTGCAGCGAAAACTCAGTCTCTCAGGACTGCCAAATACAGAAACCTGAACTGATATTAATTGCGGTTGCTCCCTAATCCTATGGGGGCTTTGCAATTCG
Source organism: Nostoc sp. UHCC 0251 (assembly GCF_034932245.1). Taxonomy (NCBI): domain Bacteria; kingdom Bacillati; phylum Cyanobacteriota; class Cyanophyceae; order Nostocales; family Nostocaceae; genus Nostoc; species Nostoc sp. UHCC 0251. The sequence continues at coordinate 8,136 of NZ_JAYGHD010000371.1, read as the reverse complement.
CAATTCGCAATTCGCAATTCGCAATTCGCAATTCGCAGTTGAAATACAGGTTACTCTAATTGAGTAATTCAACAAATTAAATGGTTTCTTACTTCTCATTGCTGAGAAATCAATGAAAATGAAGCGGTAGAGAATTAAATTAGCACTAATTAACAATTGCGAATTGCGAACTGCGAATTGCGAATTGATTTGTTGGGGCAATGCCCGTCAAGCCGTGAGTTGACAGGGTAAGAAAGATGGAAATATATTTAGTTTTTGTTGATGCAATTCAAAACAGCAATAAATTCTGGGCGGCCATTGTCGAAGATGGTAATTTAACAGTGCAGTGGGGCAGAGTCGGCTATCAAGCGCAAACTAAAGTCCACACATTAGGCAATCATCAAAGAGCCATTACTAAATTTCATAATCTCGTAGCAGAAAAAAAAGGCAAGGGCTACCGTGAAAGTCAGCCAGAGATTGATGCTAGCCGCAGTGTTGTAGATATTAGACGAGCTATTCAATTGTTGAATATTATCCGTCCGTCCGTTGCTCTCCAGAATTTTGGTGATACCTACATATCTGCTCTTAATGAATATCTGAAAATTGTCCCAACACCTTTGGGGATGCAGATAAATTATCACAGAGTTTACCGCACAGTAGCAGATATTGACTATCAACAAGAGTTACTCAATTCTCTGTTAGCAACTCCTGCACCACAAGCTACTACGGTGGCTGTTGGTCATGCCCCTGAAGCAACAACAGAAACTAAAGTTGTCAGTCTCAAGACTATCAGTAAGAACTTCTGGCGACATTTGTAAGCGAATTACCACAAAGCTTCTTTAATAGTAGTTTTGTGGTAATTTTTTATCGTTGAAAATTAAAAAAATAAGTGAATATTGCCACAAATTTTTCAGGTAGGTTCATTTGAGACTTTAATAACTAGTTTTCCCTTTTTGTTACCGTCGAAAAGTTTTAGGATCGCCTTGGGTGCATTTTCCAAGCCTTCGACAATCTCAAGAGTATATTTAATTTTCCCCTGGTTTAGCCACTTTCCAATCTCCGCTATCGCTTCATGAAATCGGGGAATATAATCCGATATAATAAATCCCTGGACAATAGCGCGTTTCATGAGGATTTGGCTGTAATTATATGGGCCAGGAACAGGCTTTGAAGCATTATAAGTTGAGATTAAACCGCATAAAGGCAGGCGGGCGTGCAGATTAATTTTGGTTAGGACGGCATCAAGGATTATTCCGCCAACATTGTCAAAATACACATCGATTCCATTGGGACAAGCTTGAGCTAATGCTTTTTCTAAATCTCCAGTTTTATAGTTAATTGCTGCATCAAAGCCAAATTCTTCTGTAAGCCAACGGCACTTTTCATCACTGCCAGTTATACCAACTACCCGACAACCCTTAATCTTGGCAATTTGTCCAACAATGGAACCAACTGCCCCAGCTGCGGCTGAAACGACCACAGTTTCTCCAACTTTTGGCTGTCCTATATCTAATAACCCAAAATAAGCTGTAAAACCAGTAGCTCCCAGTGGCCCGGTAAATGCGTTGAGCGGACAAGGTAGAGGATTAGGTAATCGTGTCAGCGAAAAGCCACTGTTTCCAAGGGCGATGGCGTAATCTTGCCAGCCTAGCATCCCTGATACCAAATCCCCCTGTTTAAAGTTGGGATTTTTGGATTCTTCAACCACACCTATAATCACACCACGCATAACTTCCCCAATTTCAACAGGAGGCATATATTGCTCCATATCGCTCATCCAGATCCGATTGGTAGGATCTAGTGACAGATATATAGTACGTACCAGCACCTCATCATCTTTTGGACTGGGGATTGGCTCTTCTCGGTACTCAAAATCGCTTTCTTTAATGTCACCAACGGGACGAGCAGCTAATAAAAACTGCCGATTTATCGCTCTAGTCATAAGTTTTTCTTGGGTGTGACTGAGAGTTGATCAGAGTCAATACAGACTTCCTTGGGTTTTCCTGGGTCTTCTAGCATTATTTTACTTTAGCATCCCACTTCACCAGCACCCCATCAACAATCGTAATGCCCCACTGCCCAAACTTCATCAATAGTTTTTTAATCACAATTTGCTTTTGCCAGATCGTCACTCCAGCATTCATGCAAGAAGTAAAAACCCGAATTCTGCCCCGAATTCGCCGCAACCTTGAGTTTCTGCATACGCTTTGATCGTACATTTGACCGCGCTACAATCGCCCATGTGACCATTTTTCAGAATTTACCAAGGGCACGGCGGAACCTTTTCTACGGGATGCTGCGCGATCGCCCTCATTCACTGCTTTGACTTTCTGTGGACAAGTGATAGTTGCGGTGAGGGTAGCAACATTGCACACCTGTATATTCAAATAATTGCTGTGAAGAACTAGTTTCAGATTTAAGAGTTGAAAAAACGGTAGAGCAATTAACAATCTACCGTTTTTTATATATGTTGAATGCGGTACTCAAAAGTCAAGTGATATTTTTCCTTGCTTTCTTGTCTTGGTGAATTTTGGGTATTTATTTCTCTACAGGTGTTAATTTTAAAGGATACAATGCCTCTGAGCCATTTAATTGCCAAATTCTAAATACCAATACAGCAGCTACAGTTAACCATACACAAGAAAATGATAAAGTCATTCCCGCTACAGGATTAGTTTGCCAATAAATTGCCGTTACCACTACAGCAGATAACCAAGGGCCTAAAATAACTACAGGGACAGCAGCACCTAATCTCCGTTCTACAGTAAAAATCGTATTCCAAGTATCCCCTAAAGCTAGATGTACCACAAATAAAATTAAAGGTAGCACTAAAAATTGATGATTCATCTGCTTCCAAACCAATAGAGAAGAAATTACCCGCAAAACAGCGATTATCATCCAAACTATAGGAAATACTAAAGGTGGAGGAGACCATCTTGGTCTGATTACCTGATCATAAGTCTGACGAGAACGAGTATTATCTAAAAGAGAAAAAATTCGGGAACGGATACTTAATATAGCAAAAAATAATCCAGTAAATGAAGTGCTAAACCAACTGAGAAAAGAAGAATTATTATCAATCAGAATTACTAGTTTCCCCATGCCCAGCAACACGAGAATCATAACTACGATTTGCAGAATAGTTCCTAGTGTATAAAGTAAAACTGCTCTCGTATCTAGTTCTTGTATCGTAGCTATTGATGTATTTGGATACCGTTGTTGATTACCAGTTTTTACCCCCATCACTGTATTGACAAACTTTTCAAGTATTCCTAAATTATTGGATTCATTCATAATTAAGAGATTGAGCGTAGTTTTAATTATTAGTAACCTGTCATTATATATGATAATCTAACGCTTACAATAATGTTTTTTCAGAGCGTAAATAAAAATAAATGGCGGCAAAAAAGATGAATTCACCAGAGACTGTTAGACTTACCAAGTGGCTTGCTAGAATTTGATGGGAATTTCTGATTATTTTGGAGATGTATTAAGGGGACTTAGACAAAAATTAAGCCCAAATGTAACCCAAACGAGCTTTGTAAGCAGCAAACACGTCACGATTTAAGTTCAACCAATCAATAAATCGACTCATACATGGTTGTTCTGAACGCATCTATTACTTCAGTAAAAGTGTTTAAATTGCTTCCAGTCCTAATCCAATGCCATTTGAACGACAATTATGAGTAACCCTCTTTCCCATCCCGAAGATACAGACTTCCATTCATCTATTCAGGAGAATCTAAAAGAGCTTTCTGCTCAGTTGGGATCTCCTTTGTCCGAATTATCAGTAATGGAAATATACCAGAATGCGTGCGATCTACTGAGTCACGTTTCTCCATCACCTCTTACTCTTGCCCGCGTTGCAGGAACATTACTCGTCTACCGAGTCCAGGACACAGAACTGGAAGAATCCCAGTGGTTCAACAACCAAGTGAAACAATGTTTGGATGAAGAAGAAGTTGAGGAGTTGATTGAATCCATACATCGCACGGATGCTTTGTAATCGCTGAAAAAGCGGGAGTCTCGCGCACATCGGATACCGTCGCATCATTGAGAGCAATTCCACTGCCTCACCTTGGGGCGTGTACACAGCTTCCTCAGACAGTGCAATCACAGCCTCGCCCACTCAAAGGGAGCGAACACCTACGGTGGGCGAAACAGCGCCATCACAGTAGACTTGGCCTGTTCTGTCTCCCGCTTCCTCCCGTTCCTTGCAAGCTGCCACAAACACGGCTTCCGTTGACTTGACTCCCTTCCAAGTGCGTAACGCTTCTTTGAGGTAGGCGATAGCCGAAGGCTTAAGCTTCGCTTATCGCACAGTTTTAGGATAAGCCAGTGGCAAAGATAACCTTATTTCTTTAGTTCGCTTCCACTCTCAAATAAAATTGTTTAGCCACAAACTTAGTATCTCTCTTGGTTGGATCTACGTTTTCTACTACCTCAATTTTACCTACAGCAATCAAACCTTGCTCGAAAATTTCGCTTGTTGCTGCGTCAAGTTGTTTTTGTGTTGCACCCGTTTGACTCAAATCGATTGACGAAACTTGAGAAATTTTCGGCTTATTTAGAACCAGATTATCTGTAGAGAAGCAAGGAGTTGTGATGCAACGAATGCCATTGTCTTTTAGTGCCACAAAAGTACCTTTTGCTGGAGCATTTGTCGCGGCATAGAAGGCTTCTTTTACTCTCAAATTCCCAAACTCACCGAATGGGGGAAATGTTACTGGAACGATGTTACCTCTGAAAATCACACGGCTACCATTATCATTTTGAATTTTTATTAGTTGGTAAGGTGGGACTTTCAGGGAACTCCAATCAATTGCAGACACATAACATTCGGAGCGAAAAACACCATCTAAGCAAGGAGTAGCTTTCAAGTTTACCTGCTTGATGAAATATCCACCGCATATTGGAAAAGCACATTTGCGAAAATCTCTTCGCACTGTGTAATATCCCCATTGGGGAAACTCTTGATTTTCGACAGTGACGGCAACAGAATCAGTAGTGTCTGGAGTAGAAATACTTTGAGCAAATGCTTTTGAGAAAAATTCGTTGCTAATAACTAAAGCACCTAATAGAGGAATGATTGAGTATTTGTAGTTAAGTGATATTTTGTTCATGGAGCTTTAATTTTGTTTAAGGGTTCAATACTTTTGTTAAAATAAGAGTTGAGAAAATTGCTGCTAAATACAAAAAAATTATACCACTATCATCTATGTAAATTTTTAGCGAATTGTTACAATTTTCGGAATGATTAAAGAAGAATTTAGCTATTGTGAATACATCCGTCGAATGCAACCAGTGGGGCGCAATTCTGCTCTGTACCTTTTATTTCTAGTCATGTTCTAAGTTTGACGTTTGGAGTTCCTTGCAAGCAACTTTATGTTTTATCCGAACTATGCTTGCAAGACAAAATCTGATGCCGTCAGAGTTGGCGCACCAGTTAGAGTCGCAAATAAACCAGCAGCTGAATTACCATTAAGGTTGTAGAATAACTGCCCATTCACGGGATCGTAGACAATTTTCGCCGTGCTAGCCCCCGCTTTATTAGTCACTTCAAAATCACTCAAGTTATTAAAACCCGTTCCCGCAGCAGAGGTAATGGCACTAAAAGTAGTTTTATCTAGGATAATCTTATCAGCTTCGGAACTGTTGAAATCTGCGATCGCATCTACACCAACAGCAGTCAGGGCAAAAGCTGCATCGGTGTCTCCTATTGCAACTAGCAGTTGAGCGAACCGTCACACCAGTTTTTAGCTGGGTAATTTTGCACGTATTTCGTCATACCCCCATAAAAGTTTCACCAATAATAATAGGTCTACTATGCTTTCATCCCAAAACTAAACTTTTTTGCAGAAAGTGAAAAATATTACAAAACTTTGTATTCTTCATTTTCAAACTACTGCACTTGCTACCCTTCCCAATCCACCAACACCCCATCCACGCAAGCAATTCCCCACTGCGGAAACTTCGCCACCAGCTTCTTGATCACAATCTGCAAAGCAGGGTCATCTTGCCAGCAGGAGAGCAAGAACTCAAACCCCGGATTCTCGCCCGAATTCGCCGCCACCTTGAGTTTTTGCATACGCTCCGGTCGCATATTTGACCTTGCTACAATCGCCTCATGCGACCATTTTTCAGGACTGGGCAGGGGCAGCGCGGAACTTTCGTCTTCATCAACTGCTTTGACTTCTACACCAGAGACTTGGTTTTCTTCCGGCAAGGAAGCAGAATAACCCTGTTCTACCTGCCCCTGAGTTTGATTAGCGATCGCAGAATTTAGAGAAAATTCATTTTGAGCGACGGGCGCGGCGGAACAAGCACCTTCATGAGAGATTGTCGCCTCAACACCACAGTCCTGGCTTTCTCCTATCAACAAAGCAGATTGACTTGGTGCATCATCCACAAGCGCTAGCGTCGTGCAGTCCGTTGCCACAGGCAAGTCTTTCTCTTTCTCTGACACGCTTTCAAGAAACTGAGGCGACGCGACCCCCAAGGGAGCGATCGCCGTCTCCTCCACTTGCGAATTTTCTGTAAGCGTGTCAGAAATACACCTCACAATCTCTTTTGAAGAGATTGTGAGGTGTTCCTGAACAGTTTGTGAGGTTTCCTGGAATCCTTGCTCTGACTGGTCTTTACCTAAAATAGATGCTTGATTTAAAGCACCCATTTCTTCACAGCCAGCATCTATCTCTGAGTCCCCAGCATTTGATTCTCGTTTTTCAGCATCTGGTTTTGGTGACGCAGAATTAGCTTTCTCCCAAAATTCCTTCATCCGGCTACCATGTAAATTCTTCACCATCCAGCTAGCTGTTTCTCGTCCGTCCTGAATCGACTTGTCGGGCTTGAAAATGAATAGTCCACTATCAGAGAGAATTTTCTTTGCACAGATAAAAGTACTGTACCCTAAAGCAGAAGTTAGCGGCATCCACCGAGAACCGTAGGGGTCAGCCGTCCAACACTCTTGCCACAATTGCGTAACTGATGGCTTTTGTTGCGATGCCCACAGCAAATCTTCGATGGGAATAATTACATGAAGTCGCTTATACGGTGACTGTGCTTTAGTAGCAGCCTTTTTGAGCTTGGGTCTGGTAATAGTTGCAATCATTCTACAATCTCCTATTTATGTTGGCGCACGGAAATTTCCCCCACGGCGATGCGAGGCTTAATACTTGTATTTGGTTGTCTAAAAAGTCACCGACACACTGAAAACCTATTGAGGTTGCCAGAATCGCAACTCATCTCGGAAATACCTATCAGTCTTTTTCGATTGCTCCTTCCAGTGATCCCAGGCAACGATTACCTCATCTCCCAAATCCTGAATCACCTCGCCTCTGGCAACATACAAAGTACGGTATGGATCGGCGTGGGCAACGATAGAACCAACGCCAATAGTTTCCAGTTCAGTAGATATGTTTTGAAGTGCGGTAATTAATTCTGTTTCCTGGGTGGTCAATTCTGCCCAGTAATCCGATTTAATTACCTCGTACTCTTGGGCAACATCCCTAAACTCCTGCCAAGTACACCCAGGTTTAGCCAGCACTGCTCTAATATCGCTAACCGCCTGTGGCAACATTTCCAGTTGTTCGGCTCGATATGCGATCGCAGATGGTGTCGGCTCACTCCCCAAAATTATCGCAGCAGCTTCGAGCGCTTGGGTGTTGTTCATCGCTTCGCTTAAGTTTTTCAACGCCATACCCATCAGCCGCAGACATTCTTGGGCGTTTTCCTTGGGGGGTTCTGCTGCAAGCGATCGCAGATCAATTGTCTTCTCCAGTGCTTGCTTTACCTGCTTATTCAACGCTTTGGTTGCCTGCTGGGTCATGGTATTCCCCCACTGTTGAGAAGAACGTTGTTCTACAGCGTGTTCCAATTCCTGAATACGTTTTTGGAGTTGTTGATTTTCAATCTCCAGCTTTCTCAACCCCTCCATTTCATCCAGGCGTTGCTGTAACTGGATGTTTTGCTCTTTCTGCTGCTTGTACAGGTTTTGCAAGGATTGGATTTGCTCAATTACTTGTTCTTCTGCTCTGGCCGATACCTCTGCTTGCCAACCAATTCTCAATTCCTGGGAAAGTCGCTCTAACTCTTGCTGGTGTTGTTCTTTAATTTGGGCAATTGCTTCAGTATATTCTGGTGGATAAGTCTGCTCTC
>NZ_JAYGHD010000370.1:0-17432 GCF_034932245.1 Nostoc sp. UHCC 0251 | reverse complement strand
GGGTGCGTTAGGATGAAATCCGTAACGCACCGAATCCCTGGTAATAGTGCGTTACTACGTATCTTTTCAAAAATCAAACCGGATTCCTATATAAGTTAAGTGGGCGGAAATAATTAAAGGTTTGTAGTAAGCGGCTCTAGCGCTGAAAATAAGGCTAGAGCCGCTTACTAAGAGATTATTTAATTTAATTTTACATTGCGTAATATAGTTTAATTTATTCTTGCCCACTTACTTAAAAGGATAAATTAGACAAAAAGCATGAAAAAACCCGGCTTAACCGGGCAGACGCACTGTTTGTCGTATTCACCTGTAATGATTACATTTTAATCTCACAAGTTAACGGGCAAGCAGCATAAACACTAGTCTGCATTTGGTCTGCCTCTCCATGCAGCCAGCTTAACCATTTAACTTCACTAGGATGAACTCCTTTAAGAGTTAGTACACCCGCAGCCAATACAACTGCCATGACATTAAACATTATTAAACCGCCTGCTACAAGCAAAACAGCACTAACAGGCATTACTGATTGTAAAATGATCGACAACAGACATCCCACCGTAGCCATCAAGACAACTAGTGGAAAGCCCACAACCAACAAACAAACTGCCAATGTAAAAGTCCATATTAAAAAGCTTTTAATCATCAACAAGGAGTAGGTCTTTCCTAGATTAGAGCTTTGAGCAGAAACCATGACTTTTCCTCCCAAAAAATACACAACGAATTTTAATTTTCAGCCATTTCTCGCTTTTGACGAGTAAACTGATTTGTTTCTCAGTGAAATTCAGTATATAAAAACTAATCGGGAAAATGAGCATTTATTTACTAAACTTTACAGTTAATTTTTTGTAATTGTGAATATAAAGTCAAGTTTCTATCTATTAAAAAAACAAGCTTTCTTCATCTATCTTCAGGTACATAACTTAAAAGCTATGAGCTTTTAACTTTGATCCCCAAGATATTGCTCCTATTAAGGTTAACATTTCTTATAAAAATCACGAGTGGTTCTCATAATTTATAGATGGGCTGAATAAATGATCTGCTAGTATTTGTGCTGTTAATTGCTGGCAATTCGTTTCCATCTGTAAGATAAATCTCTCATCTTAGGGCTTATAAAATTTATTTTTCACTAAAAGTATCATAGATTACTAAAAAACCTCTGTGTTTTTGCTGAGGGAGTTTGAGTCCTTCCGTGTGTTAAACCAGTTTAGATAAGTTAAATAATTTATCTAAATATTCTGAGTAGTGGAATTGCAGGAAAAAAAGATACAAATTGAGGTGGATGAAATGGACTGACCGTGGTTCTAGAGTTTCAATCGCCTCTCATCACCGCTAGAGCTAGCACACAAGCATTCTCTAAAAGTCATCGAAGCACTTCTCGTTAATTCAACTTTTTAACTACCAAATGTGAAGATATATGACAGAATCACAGTCTCCATTAAATTCTAACTCTGCTGCCGGACGTAACCTGCCACCAATGCCGCCACCACCACCGCCAACCTCTAGTACGCAGCGGCAAATGACGCAAACATTGGATATGTCAATGGATAGGAGCACCAACGCGCCTGTTGCAGGTCATCGTCCGGGTAGTCCACCGCCCATCCCTAGTTCAGCCCGTCCTCAAAACAGCGTTCCACAACTCACTTTAGCGAAGTTAATCAGAGAAGCTTACGATCAAGGATATTCTGACTTGCACTTGGGTGTAGGTGAAGTACCCCGCTTCCGCAGCCGAGGAGAAATTCAATCAACGGATTATCCAGAAACAGATAAAGAAGCTTTTATGAATTGGTTGCGGGAGGTGATGAGTGAGGGGGAAATTCAGCGCTTTGAAGAACATTTAGAATTTGACGGAGCAACTCAATACGACTTTGCTCGTGTGCGGATTAATGTTTTTGGCTCCCTCAAAGGGGCTGCAATGGTGTTGCGGTTGATTCCACTGAAAATTTTAACTATGGAACAGTTGAATTTACCGCCAGTTTTTCGGGATATTTGTCATCACCACAAAGGTTTAATTTTGGTGACTGGGCCCACTGGTTCTGGTAAATCCACCACAATGGCAGCGATGGTTGATTACATCAATAAGGAGATGGCCAAGCATATCATCACCATTGAAGACCCGATAGAATTTGTCCATCAAAGCCGCAAGTCTTTAGTCAAACAGCGGGAAGTGGGAATGCATACCCGCAAATTTGACAACGCTTTGAAAGCAGCTTTGCGGGAAGACCCAGATTTGATTCTGGTGGGTGAAATGCGGGATAAGGAAACAGTCAACACCGCCCTAAAAGCCGCTCAGACTGGTCACTTAGTCATGGGAACCCTGCACACTAATAGCGCTGTCAAAACCATTGAGCGGATTCTCAATCTCTACTCTGGTGACGAACAGGATGCAATGCGGGTGGCAGTTTCTGAGTCTTTAGTGGCAGTAATTGCTCAAGGCTTGTGTCGCACAACTGACGGTAAGCGGGCTGCTTTTCACGATGTCTTGATTAACACTGAGGCTATTAAAGAATGGATCAAAGATGGTAAATATGATGAAATTGGCGAATTGATGAAACAAGCTGGCTTTGACGGCATGATTACGATGAATCAGTCGTTGCTCAATCTTTATCAAGACGGCCGCATAACTGAAGAAACTGCTTTAGAAATGTCACCAACTCCTAATGAAATGGCACAGTTTCTCCGAGGTCGAGTTTAAGGTTGGGTATTGGGGATTGGGGATTGGGGATTGGGCATTGGGCATTGGGCATTGGGCATTGGGCATAGAGAATGGACAAGGGAGAGACTTGTTCAATAATTTCTCCTTGTCCCCTGCTCCCCCTGCCTCCCCTGCCCCCCAAATATTTTTCTGATCCTGGTTGCGGTTATAGCTAAGGTAAAAGGTAAAAGAAAGAATTTTTTACTTTTAGCTTCCCTAACCTCTGTGAATAACTTGACGACAAACAAACTATCTACACCCCAGTTGTTTAAAGGCATCGCGCTATTTACACCTGGAGGAGATTTAATTTACTGTATCGACCCTAGTAAGCAAGGTCGATGGCATTTGCATTTGTGCTCGGCTTTGCAAGAAATCCTAGATTTACCTGAGCCGCCGCACTTTTTAGTGCCTTGTTATACTGCAACTATTGACAACTGGTTAGATCCGCGTACTCAACAAGTGCGAACTTTCGCTGAAGCTTATCCGGCTGTAATTAGACATCAAGCTTTGCTTAATGCCATTTTTGGCACGGGGGAGTTAGTATGGCAAGCAGCTCCTTGGCAGGAGGGGTTGTGCGATCGCATGGTGTTAACAACTTATCGTTCGTCATTCCCGCAGCTTTGGGAGGATCACGATTTAATTGTTCGTCTAGACCTTTCTGAACCTGTGCCAAAATACCACCAACCAGTTATTGTACAAAAAAAAGAAGCAATCACACAAGGCTATGTTCTGCGATTGTTTGTTGCTGGACATAGCAGTACCACCGAACGCATTCTGCAAAATTTACACGAATTGTTGGAGCGATCGCTCGGACATCCTTATACTCTGAAAGTGATTGATGTTTTAAGTCATCCAGAACAAGCAGAACTCAATCAGGTTTCTGCAACTCCTACCCTTGTCAAGGTTTGGCCGCACCCAATTCGGCGAATCGTTGGAGAGTTGGATCATGTAGAAAAGATTTTACAGATGTTAGCTGCTAAGTAAAAATTTTAAGTTTTGTAACTATAACTTTATAAAATGTGCGTAGGTGTAGCCCAACCCAAGCATCACGATTGATAATCGCTACATAAATATACAGCTAATTATGGACTCACTTAGCTAATTGATCAACTCAAGCGATCGCTTGCAGTAGAGTCAAATATTGGATGATAACTTTATGGCAATTTTGTTAAATTATAAAATCGGTCAGAACGTATCTGAGTTCCATTTCGCCAAACTTCCACTTTTTCAGGGCTAACTAAATAATAAAAACTACCATTATCTGCTCGATATCTGTCTTTACCAATATTCAAAGCTGCTATTTTTATAGGCTTACTTGGGTCTTGTTTCAACTGCCCAATGTAAAATAACTCACCATTCTCTTCACAGACTTTTACACGAATGTTTGGAGTTTCACCCTCAATGATCGTAACTCCATTGCATTTAGTACCAGTGCTAACAGGTGCAAAACCTATTGAAATTGCCTGTGAAGGTGAAACTTGTTTTGCAACTGGGGGTGTTGAGACTGGGTGCTTCAAGTTATCGACTTGTTGAACTCTAGAAGGAGAATTAACACTTGCAGTTAAGGATGCAAACAAACGAAGGGGATCAACTGCTATTCGACCATTTGGATGAACTTCAAAGTGCAAATGAGGTGCTGTACTATTACCTGTAGATCCCATCTCAGCAATAATTTGACCTTGAATTACCTGTTGACTTTTGCTCACCAACAAACGGCGATTGTGACCATAAACAGTGATGCTGCCGTCAAGATGTTTAATAGTTATAGCATTGCCTAATCCCCAATCATCCCAACCTGCTTTGATGACTGTACCAGATGCAACAGCAACAATAGGAGTTCCAGATGCCCCTGCAATATCAATTCCTTCATGTTGATATTTGCGGAAGCCTTGAGAAATAAACCCTTGAGTCGGCCAGATTAAGTTAGAAGCAAGAATAGAAGTTTGCCCAATTGGGGAATCGCCTGCTAACTGTGTTAAGGCAGATGTAGTTGTACTTAATACAGTGGTTAAAGATATTAACCCAATTAGCCCATAAGTGCGGTATCGATAAATAGTAACTTTTTTCATAAGTTGAAAGTTTATCAAACAATAATTCAGATAGTTTCTGATTATTTGCTGTTTCAAGCCGACTCGGTAAATATCAGGATAATTTAACGGATATGGTATCTTTAAGCCCCCATGCCCAATATCTTGTACAAGTGTATTATCTGCCCCGTATGCCAGCCACCGAGGCATCGAACGGTGGCATACGTTATGTATTGTGATTTTTCCCTTCAGACTCAGGACTTAGTGTAATTCTCAATTACTTTGGCTAAGTCTGGCACTGCTTCTTCTACGTGCTTTTTAGCTGAACCACGAAGTTTTTCATAGGTTCCTCGCACGATTTGGCGCTTGGCGTTCTTGACTCTAGCATCGGTAACACCCAATAGCGCGTCTGCCGTCTGAGAGCGATTCGCATTCAGGTATCCAATTGGATCGCCTTTCTGTACGCCTTCACTCCAGATAGGATCAAGTGCTGTGAAGCACTGCGGCAGGATCTGCTCAACGACGTAGGGAATATACCCTGGCTTGACCCCCTTGAGGGCAGCGAAGGCAGTTTTCAAAGCGATGCCGCTCATACCTGACTTGGATGCAAGCTGTCCTTCTATCATGTTGCAACAGTCATCTATGACCATAGCCTTTTTGGTCGGGTTCAAAAGTCCGTCACTAAGTCCCATTTAACTCTTCCTTATCTAAGTACTTAATTTCTATTCAACTAATTTTTTTAGCAAGCAGGAAATTACAAAAAATGGTATCAGACTTAGAGGATGTTATAGAGAGATTTGCGGGGACATTACCATACGCATCTTTAAATCATCCTCCTTGGAAACCATGTATTCAACCCAGTAACAGCAAATTTAAATACAGAATTGTAAGTGAATATACGTATAAATTTTTGTGTTGTGTGAATTAAGCTACTAATGTAACAGACAATCTCATGATTGGCCTGCTGGTATTCCAGTTCTTTCGGCTCGAATTAAAGACTTAATTTTCACCCAAAATGAGTTAATTCCATTCAAATCATTAAAAACTTCTATTGTTGTCAGACGATTTCTAATTATTTTATTGCCATAAAATCAAATTTAACCAAAAAAAAAGGTGGGCAAGCAGCCCACCTTAAAACATTATTTAATTGGTACTATTTTACGGGTGCTTGGTTAGCAGTCTTACCAACCAGCATTGCGGTATTTTCGTCGCTTTCAAGAATACCGAATTCAATCAACAATTCTTCTAGTTCTTCCATCTCAATGGGGGTAGGAACAGCGAGTTTGTCGTTGTCGATGATCTTTTTAGCCAGTATCCGATATTCGTTACTTTGATTGCTGTCAGGTGCGTACTCGTTAACAGTCATGCGGCGCAATTCTGCGTGTTGCACAATGTTGTCACGAGGTACGTAGTGAATCATTTGGGTGTTCAAACGTTTTGCCAAGGTTTCGATAAGATCGATTTCCCGGTCAACGTTACGGCTGTTACAAATTAGACCACCCAAGCGCACACCGCCAGTGTGGGCATATTTGAGAACACCACGAGCAATGTTGTTGGCTGCATACATCGCCATCATTTCACCAGAGGTAACGATGTAGATTTCTTGTGCCTTACCTTCACGGATAGGCATAGCAAAACCACCGCACACAACGTCACCCAAAACGTCGTAACTTACAAAATCAACATCTTTGTAAGCACCGTTTTCTTCTAAGAAGTTGATAGCGGTGATAATACCACGACCAGCGCAACCCACGCCAGGCTCAGGACCACCAGACTCCACACAACGTACATCGCGGAAACCGGTCAGCATTACTTCTTCAAGTTCAATATCTTCTACAGCGCCGCGTTCAGCAGCCAATTGAAGAACGCTTGTTTGAGCTTTACTGTGTAGCATCAAACGTGTAGAGTCAGCTTTAGGATCGCAACCAACAATTAAAATGCGTTGACCCATTTCAGCCATAGCTGCAAGGGTGTTTTGAGAGGTGGTAGATTTACCAATACCGCCTTTACCATAGAAAGCTATTTGTCTAATCTTTTCGTCAGTCATGGTTGTGTTTCCTACAATGATTTAGTTGATGGGTCGTAAGCTTGATGTAGTTGTCTACCCTTGGTGTCATAGGGAAGTAAAGCCTATTTGCGCTAGGCATTGTAAGCTGGCAAAAACATTTAAAATCAGAACATATTTACCCACGAAGCGATAGCTTAAGAGATAGAGAAATCTCTATTTCCTAATAACGAAGCCTTTAAAATTTTGACTTCAGCATTGTCAGTTGTTGTAACAGAATCCCAAATGGTTGCTCAAGCCTGAAGAGTGGTTGCAGCAGGAATTCAAATGAACGCAGATTTGTTCCCTGAACCACACAACCAACCAAATTGCAATCCACTCTAAATGGTTGCTGCGACTTTTCTGATTTTGCTGATGTCAAGTCGCCAAGAACTTCTATAGCGCTGCTCGTTTCGTGATTGATGCAGCAGGATAAGTTCTAGCTACAGGTGCAGTAATATGGCTGCATAGGCAACCTCTAACACTCTGGCTGAGACAATATCTTGGTAACTTCTGACAGTATGGTTAAATTCCTAAAAATTGTGGAACGACACCATTCTGCTTGAAGTTTTCGTTCCAAAAGCCAGCAACTGCTTCAACTTAATTCGCGGTTGAAAATGTTTGCTCCCGCAAGAATAAGTTCGTAAATATTCTGTATTTCTATTGATTTGTCAGGCTGTACTAAGAGTCTTTCTTCCCAGACTCCAAGAGTAATTGCCTTTGGCGGGTAATGCTCTAGCTAGGTTAGCCAACTCTTATTGGCTCATACCCAGATAAATTTCGATTGACTTCAAGTTGTTACAAAGGCTACTATCCCACTCAATCTAGTTTTAGATTTTTGTTACAAAAAGATGTAGCGAAGTGAAGTGGACTTACCAGAGCAAAAAAAACTTTATTGAGCTTGCCTCAAAGTTTCTTGAAGTCTTTTTGTGCTTTTACTTTTTTGATTCCTATAAAAACCATAACATACATCTCACTAATTTATTTGCCGAATCTCAAATTATTTATCTGTTTGTTAGAACATTATCCTTAGGATCTTTAATAGCTATAAGTTATGAGTTAATAGGTTGCCAGTTAGTCAAATTATTTATCATAGCCAATTTGTGCAGTTAGATACTTTCGATGATTTTGTAAAAGTATTTAAAACTAATGTTTTACAACGAATCTGATAACAAATGGAATAACCTTAAGCAATAAGTTTATTTTACGAAGGCGATCGCTTATATCTTTTGACTAAGACATTTAAGCGATGCCTACGTCTCAACTGAAATTTAAGCAGCCCAAAAAATCGGGGCAGGTGACAAACCCGCCCCGATCGCTTCTGATATACTGCGCCCAACAGCTGTTGCTACAGGCTTTAAACTATCAACTAAATGCACCATATCTTCTAAAGAAAGTGCTTGACGGGCATCAGAAACAGATTTTTCTGGTTCTGGGTGACATTCAATAATTAATCCATCTGCACCGCAAGCGATCGCAGCCCTAGCTACAGGTGCTACTAACTCCCGTTTACCGACGGCATGGGAAGGATCTACAATTACAGGCAAGTGAGTTATTTGCTTGAGCGCTGCCACTGCCCCTAAATCTAGGACATTGCGCGTGTAATCATCGAAGCTGCGGATACCTCTTTCGCACAACACCACATCAGGATTCCCGTGACTGAGAATATATTCAGCAGCCATGACAAATTCTTCAATTGTTGCTGCTAATCCACGCTTAAGCAGTATTGGTTTACCAGCTTGTCCCAAAGCTTTGAGCAAGTCGAAGTTTTGCATATTGCGACTACCAACTTGCAGCATATCAGCGTGAGCAGCAACTACTTCAATTTGAGAAATTGACATTACCTCGGTGACAACTGGCATATTGTAATGCGATCGCACCCTCGCCAAAATCTCCAATCCTGACTCACCCATACCCTGGAAGGCGTAGGGAGATGTGCGGGGTTTGTAGACACCGCCACGCAACCCCTGCACCGATGCAGTAGATAGCTTTTGGGCGACTATCTCCATTTGTTCTAAGCTTTCAACAGTGCAGGGGCCGCCGATAATTACCAGTTCTTCGCCCCCGAAAGCAACTTTTTTTGAGATTTTAACAATTGTCTGGTGGTTCTGATGGGATTGTGCGGCGAGTTTGGCGTTAATCATGGTTCCATTCTCCTAAAAATTAAGTATTGGGCACTATTTGCGATAACAAAAAAGCCCGGAACCTTTGAAAAGTTCCGGGCGCGTTCTGATTCATCGACATGACGCTACTTACCCGGAACTTACTCTGGGCCAAAAGTAAAAGCCATAAAACCAGCTACTGAAATAAGTCATGACGATGAAATTCTCCTTAAAAAAACAAAAACCGCAGAGTTGGCTCTGCGGTTCACCGGGCGGTTTCCATTAGGAAACTCTATTCACCCCCGGTGAACCACCCTAAACCAAAAATAAAAGTAGGAATTTGTGTTAAGCATTTGCGAGGCTTTTGCTAGAAAACTTAAAGAATATAGCTATTTAAGGTAACATTAACAGGAAGACTAGGCGGTGTCAAGACCCCCCACAAACCATCAAAAAAGCGATAGACTCAGTACAACTGTGGGAGTCAAGACTATTCAGAGGGTGTAGGGGGTAGGGTGTAGGGAACCCACGTTTAAAAACGTGAGATTGAAGCAATGACGCAATGCAAATTGCGCTTCGCGTCTCAATACAATTCTTTTTTTAAACTGAGCTTTAGACCCAGAACTAAAGTTTTTTATTTCTATACCCCACACCCTAAACCCCACACCCCACACCCTTTTCTTTGTAACCAGGATTGAGAAGTTAAAAAAAATCTCCTGACTTGTCACCTCACCTTGCGAAAGCTTATTGCAGATAATTGACAATCGCCATACATTATTCTTACCCAAGTCCTCATTAACCAGATCAACTTTTTAGGATCATTCAGTTTCATTATGCCCAGTCCCAAAATCTTAGCCCAATCTTTCGACTATTATGGAGTTTACCCCTGCCCAGTCTGTCGGATAGGTAAGATTTCTCACATGCCATTGATGGAAGCTATGGCTTGTGACTTTTGTCAAGAGATTTTTACAGTCAACTTAGAACTACAGCAAATCAAAATGCCTTCTAGGCAACCACCTTTAATTTGGCGTTGGAATGGGTTTGGTTGGGCAGAAGGCCAGTTGGAAGGTGTGGAATTAGGTTGGGGTTACGGACTAGCAGCAGCGATTTTTGTAATTCTTCCCACTAGTCTAATTGGCATAGTAGCTTACTATTTTCCTGCTAATCTCAAGGAACCCATTACCTGGACGCCATATATTTGGACGATATTAACTTTCTTCTCACATTTATCAATTATTGTTTGGATTGTGGTTGAAATTTATCAGATTCCAGTTACAGCATATTTGAGAGCGATCGCTCGATGGAGAAATGGGGAGATGGGGAGATGAGGAGGAAGGAGCAGGGGGAGCAGGGGGAGCAGGGGAGGCAGGGGGAGATGAGGGAGAACAATATAATAACCAATGCCCAATGCCCAATGCCCCATAATCAATAACAAATGATGCAGCGAACAAATGGCTCCATCACTCATAATTAAGTTGATTGTCCACCAAAATATCGTATGAGCGATCTGGAGCACTACTATAGAGTTTTGGAATTAGAGCCTGGGGCGACACTTGACGAAGTGAACCAGGCTTACAAAGATTTAGTCTTTGTTTGGCATCCCGATCGCATTCCTAAAGACAATCTCCGTTTACAGCAGAAAGCACAAGACAAGCTGAAAGCCATAAATGAAGCTCGTGAAAAATTGCGCTCTTTAAAAACCAAACATCAAACCACACATCACTCACCACCACCTAAACAGGAAAAACCATCTCAAACCACATCATATTACTCAACGCCACCTAAACAGGAAAAACCATCTCAGACAACCCAGAAACCACCAAAGCAAAATTCAGATTTGAGTGGTAAAGATTACAGTCGAGCAAATTTGAGCAATAAAGACTTATCTGGTAGAAATCTGAGTTATGCCAATTTGAGTGGTGCTAATCTCAGCGATACTTTTATGCACAAAGTCAACCTCAGAGGTGCAAATTTATCTGAAGCAAATTTATTTCGGGCAAACCTGCTTTTAGCGGATCTTAGGGAGGCGAATTTACGCGCTGCTAATTTGATTGGAGCGGATCTCAGTGGGGCCGACTTGCGAGGAGCCGACTTAACAGGAGCGCGGATTCGCTCTGGTGAACGCCTTTTGGTTAAATTAGTTGGTACTAACTTAGCAGGGGCAATTATGCCTGATGGTTCTATTTATCAATGATTTATCTCATGTAGAGACGCGATTTATCGCGTCTAAAAAACTGACACGTTAGAGAGACAAGGGTAAATCGCCGTCAAGACAAAGAATGGACTCGTCAATTATTCCTTGACATACTACTATTTCCGACTTGTGTGTACACCGTAGCTCCCAAAAGGAGAGAGGTTTAGAAAGAAAAGAGGTCAAAATGTATTGCTTCCATTCGAGAAGCGCTATAGTCTCATCCATCCCTACAATCTGCTTGTAAAATTAAATGTGATACATCTAGGCTTTTAGGCACTGTGGACTTTTTTATTGGTTGTGCTGTTTGGGCATATAAAGGTTGGGTGGGCGAACTCTATCCCCAAGGTACTCGCACTGCCGATTTTCTCCACCTCTACAGTCGTCGCTTCACCACTGTAGAAGGTAACACCACCTTTTATGCCGTGCCTAACCAAGAAACTGTAACCCGTTGGGCTGCCGAAACACCAGCAGGTTTTGAATTTTGTCTAAAATTACCGCGAGATATTACCCATCAAGGATTGTTGAAACCTTATATTCCGGCTGCATTAAAATTTCTGGAAGGGATGCGCCCTTTAGGTAAACGTCTTGGCCCGATATTTGCCCAGTTACCACCTAGTTATGCACCTGCATTGCTTGACGATTTGACCAACTTTCTGGAAGCTTGGCCACGTACAGAAGCACCCCTAGCGTTGGAAGTTCGGCATCCCGACTGGTTCAAGGAACCCCATGCTAGCAATTTGACGGCGCTTTTAGAAAAGCTAGGTGTGGGACGGGTATTGTTAGACTCACGCCCTATTTATACTGGAGATGATGACCCCCAGTTGCAATCGGAACGACGTAAACCCAAATTACCGTTGCAATTAAGTGTGACAGCACCTTTTACTCTGATTCGGTTTATTTCTCATCCAGATTTAACAGTGAATCAGCCGTTCATGGAAGAGTGGGTGAGGCAGATTCAGCAATGGTTGCAGATGGGAGTGCGAATTTATTTCTTTGTCCATTGTCCAATAGAAGCGCGATCGCCCAGCACTGCCCGTCACTTCCAACAGCTATTAGAACAGAGTGATACACCAGTTCCACCCCTACCTTGGAATAACCTTGAACATCCTCCTACTCAACTCAGTCTATGGTCTTGAAAGGCAGGACACAAGAGCAGGGAAGTAGTCCCACAGAATGAGATTTCTAATTTTTTAACTTTTACAAAATATCTAATGTTTAGTAATTAAAAAAAGAGTGATAATTAGTGTTACGATACTTTTTTGTTAAAGCTATTCCTTTTTGCTTGACAAAAAGGGTAATAGCCCTATTTATTAAATGGCGATGAGGGTTTAGGCGATACATTAATATATTTAACAGAAAAGTATTGATTTTTTAATGTGAATGCGATTTAAGCGATTTTTTTGAGAGCAGTTACACCAAAGGAGGTTGAGATGAGTCGTCTTCTTTATGAAAGTTCAGTCTCATACAAAGGATATCTCATCATTCCATTTGTTTTTGGAAAACTTGATAATTACGAGATTTATTCGTATAAATTGCTATCTGAGATTGGAAACAGAAGCCAATTTCATAAAGCAGAAAACCCAGCAGGAATCTATGGAAGTAGCGTTAGTAACATCGTTGATATTGCTAAAGAAAATATTGATCAAAACTCAGAGTTTGTTAGCCGAGGCGATAGTTTTAAGTCTCGCTACATTTACCGAAACAATTTGATAATTATTTTCCAAGAAGGTGATAAATGTTTTTATAACCATTATCCACCAGAGTTATTGAATAATATTGCAGCTCCAAAATTATTCAAATCCAAATATGAATGTCTGAGTTGGATTAAGCAAGGGCTTAGTGGGCAACATCTGCGGCAAAGAGCTATTTGAAGAAGACACGAGTTAGTCGTTAAAACAAGCTTAATTCTGGTTTTAAGAACTAACTTCTGTATCTTACTAAGTTAAAATCTGCTATGGATTTTCCGTTTGTGCTAAAAGCAGCACGAGCCGAAGTTATTTGCTTCACACGTTGAAAATTAAGTATTTATGCTGCTGCGATCGCTATCTCAATTGCAGTTGCTCACCTGGGATATTATAGCTAAATACGAACGGTTGGTAGTATGAGCGATCGGGAGGCATTGAATATTGCTTTCTCCTACTCCCTTTACTCCCCATTCCCTATTCCCTTTGATTTTTATTTGCTCTAGACTCGACCTTAACGCACCTTTATAAGATCATGAAGAATGATTAAGAAAAAGAGTATAGAGAAATATGATAAAAATGCTAGCTGAAAACTTGATTGGAATTGAAGCAAAATTACAAATTAATTGGGTTTGGCTAAATGCCAGCTTACAGTTTGCTAGTTGGGCACTCTTCTCACTTTTACTCGCTGAAGTCTTGAGAGACAGCTACCATGCTTTGTGTCACCAAGTCAATTGGCTTGCTAAATGGCACAACAAGCACCACATGGCCTATCGCCGCGATTTATCGATAGTTTCTCTGAAAATTTACCAAGAATCTCAACTCTATCACGACATTTTAGAGTCGAGTTTACTGCTGGTAGTCTTGGTAGCCGTTACCTTAATTGTCCAGCAAATGGGGTTATGGTTAGGAGTAGCTTATGGTTGCACCTTCTTGTATGGCGCGTCTATACGATATTTCCAGGGAAAAATTGATACAGACTACAACCACTTACCCGGCCCTTTAGAGACAATACCATCCATTTGGTGGGTGAATCGAACTTATCATTGGCGGCATCATTTTGATGATGTCAACGCTTACTATAGTGGTGTCTTTCCTCTAGTGGATAAAATTCTTGGTACAGGACTGTCTCTCAAGGGTAAAACTATCGCTTTAACCGGAGCATCAGGAGCGTTGGGACAAGCGCTAACGGCTGAACTTGTAAAGAATAATGCTAAAGTCGTCGCATTAACCACCAATCCAGAAAAATTAGTAGAGCAAGTTGGGGTGAAGGTGGTTCCTTGGCAGTTGGGTAACGAAGCCGAACTGAGGAATAGTTTAGAGAAAGTAGATATTTTAATTATCAACCACGGAATCAATGTCTACGGCAGCCGTACACCGGAGGCTATCAACTCTTCTTATGAAGTGAATACCTTTTCAGCATTGCGGTTGATGGATATATTTTTGACAACTGTAACAGGCCCACAAGCAAAAGCAACCAAGGAAATCTGGGTAAACACTTCTGAGGCTGAAGTTTCTCCAGCGCTGAGTCCGCTTTATGAACTTAGCAAAAGAGCGCTAGGAGATATTGTCACCCTCAAGCGTTTGGATGGGGATTGTGTAATTCGCAAGTTAATTCTTGGCCCATTTAAGAGTCAACTCAATCCCTATGGGGTAATGTCTGCACAGCAAGTTGCTCGTGCTATCTTATTTTTGGCACGGCGAGACTTCCGAAATATTATTGTGGCAATAAATCCTCTCACCTATCTGCTGTTTCCCTTAAAGGAAACTAGTACGTGGCTATACTATCGGCTTTTTAGCCGGAAAGCAAAAAGTTAATAATTTCCAGGCGATAAACCAGTTCCTACTTCAAGCAGGGAGGTGTTTGGGGTAGGATTTTAAGAACAACTAGTAAGGGCTGCGCCACATTGATCTTCCCTTGTCAACCAACCTTTAACATCTTGATATTCTACCTGCGCCCAATCTCCCTGACAGCCTAACAATTTGACAGCCGTATTAGCAGGAATTATTCCCAATTTTTGGCTTTGTTGATTGGTACTAGTGTATAAATCCACGCCATTAGTACCATAGCCTCGCGTTGTTAAACCTAATTTTGACACGAATACCCATCCAGTTCCTTGAAAACCATCACTAGCATTAGTAATCTGCACCCAATCTTCAGCAGCACCAATAACCTGAACTGTTTCGTTGATAGGTATTTGCCCTAGAATTGTCTGATTTGTACTTGCACCACTCCGCACATTTAAACCTTGTGGATCTGTATCAGTGACGTAGGCAAAAAGATCGCACTTTTGTGGATTAGTTGATTTCGCTAAAGCTATTTGATGAGTTATACCTGTATTGACCATCAGGCTAATACAACTGAATGCCAATCCTATTACTAACTTTGATGCTGGAGTTTTCACTTTTTTTGTCATAATTTGCTCAAGTTTTTTGCCTCAATACTTAAGATTTGAGTCTTAGTTTTATCTCATAATCTACTCGAAAAAATTAATGTTTAGAATTATAAAAATAAGAAAATATGAATCTATTTAAAACTTATAAAAACTTACTTTTTAGATAGATAATTTGATGATTCAAGTTATATTTATATCAGGCTATGTTTTCCAGCTTTTTTATTAAACTGTGGATAAATTTGACTGATAAAAATCAGTTAAGCTGATAGTCAGCACAGATTTTTACCAGTTTCCATCTAACACGTTACCTCATATCGTAACCAAACAAATTTGGGTCTACCTCTCCCAACTGCAACTCTGCTAAACCATATTCCGCCCATCGTCTCTCTACCATTGCCGCCACATCTGGATCAGATTCCAAAGGTGAACCCCATTCATGGTCTGTTTCCGGCGGAATCTTTGTAGTCGCATCAATTCCCATGCGTCCACCTAAGCCAATCTTTTCACTGGCAAAATCCAACGTATCAAAAGGCGTATTTGGCAAAATAAAGACATCCCGCACTGGGTCAACTTTAGAACTAATCGCCCACACAACTTGACGCGGATCGCGAATATTTATGTCCTTATCCACCACAATTACAAATTTTGTGTATGTAAATTGTGGCAAAGCACTCCAAAACGCCAAAGCTGCCCGTCGCGCTTGTCCCGGATATGCTTTATCAATGGAAATGATCGCTGCTTTGTAACTCAAAGCTTCCATTGGTAGGAAGAAATCGACAATTTCTGATACTTGTTGCCGCAGTATAGGAGTATAAATGCGATTTAGTGCGATCGCCATCATCGCTTCTTCTTTGGGTGGACGACCGCTAAATGTTGTTAAGTAAATCGGATTTTTCCGGTGTGTCATACACTCAAAGCGTACCAACGGCGAATCTTCCACGCCGCCGTAATAACCCATGTGGTCGCCAAAGGGCCCATCTGGCAAGACTTCTCCTGGTGTAATCGTTCCTTCCAAAACAAATTCGGAATCTGCGGGAACTTCTAAATCGACGGTTTTACATTTCGCCAACTGCACACCAGAACCACCGTACAGTCCAGCAAACAACCATTCTGATAAATCTACAGGTATGGGTGTAGCAGCTGCCATAATAATTAGAGGATCTACACCAAGTGCGATCGCAACTTCTAATTTCTTCCCACGTTCGGCCGCTTTTCGCAAATGCCTCGCCCCACCCCGCACCGATAACCAGTGAACCGTCATCGTATTCTTGGATTGTAGTTGCAAGCGATACACACCTACATTTGGCGTACCTGTCTCACAATCTTTGGTGATTACCAATCCTAGTGTGATAATCTTGCCAGCATCACCAATATAAGGACGTATCAAAGGCAACTTGTTTAAATCTAAATCATTACCTTGAAGTACAACTTGCTGACAAGCAGGGAAAAAGTCTCGCCCTGGTTTCGCCTTCACCACATCAAACAGCACTTTCCCAAAATCTATCGCCTGGGAAATCTTCTTCGGTGGTTTTGGCTGTTGCAGCATACTGAGTTTTTTCCCCAGAGTTTCCAACTCCTCTGGATGCTGCATATTCATTGCCCAGCAAATCCTTTCCACAGTTCCCATCAAATTCACTGCCACAGGGAAGGAAGCGCCTTTGACGTTTTCAAACAACAACCCTGGGCCACCTTTTTGCAGCATCCGGTTGGAAATCTCAGCAATTTCTAATTCTGGGTCAACTAAAGCTGAAATTCGCCGTAATTGTCCCTTTTCTTCCAAAATTTTAATGAATCCCCGCAAGTCTCTCGCCATTGTTCTAATTAAGCTGATTATTTAAGAAGTGTGAAGCGCTCTCTTATATTATGGGGCATTGGGCATTGGGCATTGGGCATTGAGAATTGGTTATTATTATTGTTCTCCCCCTGCTTCCCCTGCTCCCCCTGCCTCCCCTGCTCCCTCTTCTCCTCATCTGCCAATTCGGAAAATTGTTGGTTTTAATTGGAAATTAACCTATTTAACAACTTTTCTTAACTGTGTTTTCCAAAGAATTTAGTTATTGTATCTAGGGATACGCAATTATTTTTTAGAAATAAGCGCTAACCTAATCAAACATGGCCAGAATATACTATACCTTCCTGGCAGGCGGCTTTGTTATATGTCCCCTGCCGGGTTTATTTGTTGCAAGCTTCAATCTGATTCCTGAATTCTGATATGAATTTAATTAATGATTGCAACACATCCTTTGGGTAAAGACGCGATTCATCGCGTCTCTACAAATGGTCTATTTGTCGCATTCT
>NZ_JAYGHD010000369.1:0-17730 GCF_034932245.1 Nostoc sp. UHCC 0251 | reverse complement strand
ACGTAGCACTGCTACGTCTCTACATCCAGATTCATACTTTAATTCAGCAACGCCAGAGTTTTAATTCCTTACTCCTGACTTTTTTATTCCACCAAACCATGCTTCATTGCAAAACGAACTAATTCCGCTCGGTTGCTGGTTGAGGTCTTTCTCAATAAGCTGCTAACGTACTTTTCCACTGTTCGAGGACTCAGGTGTAGCTGCTGACCCATTTCGGCATTAGAAAGACCATGAGTTAATAACTCTAAGACTTCCTGTTCTCTATGAGTTAGGGATGAGTGCAAGTGGGATTTTTGGATTTGAGTGGACAAAGAATTATGGGCATCCACCGCTTTTGTCGAAGCGGAAATGCCCAAATTTTCTTTATGAGAAAATCGGTACTCCGATTGAATAATTTGCGATCGCTCCAAAAGATTGCGGATTGCTGCTGCTAACTCTTCCAGTTCAAAAGGCTTAGGTAAGTATAAATCACACCCTGATTGGTAGCCTAAAATTCTTTCCTGGGTCTTAGTTCGAGCTGTTAATAAAATGACAGGCAATAACCGAAACACTGGTTGTTGACGCACCCGGCGCACTAGTTCGTAGCCATTCATCTGTGGCATGACAATATCTGTCACAATCAAGTCCGGATGATGTTCATCCACCATAACTAAAGCCTCTTGACCGTCATTAGCCGTGATCACTGAGTAGCCAGACAGTTCAAGATAGTCGCTAACAGACAGACGAGTGCCCAAATCATCATCCACAACAAGGATCGTCAAGGGCATGGAAAATACACCCCTAGCATTTTTTTACTCAGAAATTTGCTTCTACGCGCTTTATCAGTGAACACAGGCAAGAATAGTGTTCTTATGTTTCATACTATGACAGGATTACCAGCTATTGAATGCCTTCAAGGGTGATTTATAAAATAAATCTTAAATCCTTAGGAAGGGTTAACGAAGTTAAACTCACCTCTGACTCCCTCTGCATCCCAAGCACAGAGAGCTTTTTAATTTGTAACAACTCATCAATAAGGCAGAGCAAATACTCACTATAGTGTAAATTAATATTGACATAATTAATAATTGAGCAAAATCTAAGTATCGTTTTTTTGTCCTTTGTAATTAATCCTTATACCAATTCTCTACGAAAATGCACAGAATAAAGCACTTGAAACTTTATGCCAGATAAGGGAATTATTCTTGCAGGCTCACATAAATTTAGTATTAGTCAATTACTAATGATTACTGATGTCATACCAATTATTTGTGAAACTACACAAAATCAGGTTTCGTCAGACTTGGGGCTTGAGCTAGTTTTTCTATCCAACCTCACAGGTAATTAGCATCAGGTAGCTTAAAGTTGCCAGAAAACTCTTAATTGTGAACTGAGAAAAGCTAAATTAGTGATATACGCAGTTCAGCATTTATAGCGGTTTTAAGATACACCCTATAATTCACAAACCAATCCAAATAAATTTTTAGGTACAGTTAAAGCACACAAAATTATCAATGAGCGACAAGAACGAAGGTTACAAAGTTATTAGCGACAACCGTCAAGCCCGTTATTTGTATGAAATTCTGGAAACTTACGAAGCTGGAATTGAGTTGACAGGAACCGAGGTTAAGTCGATTCGTGCGGGTAAAGTCAATCTCCAAGATGGCTATGCTTTGCTTCGCAATGGAGAAGCATGGTTGATCAATGTGCATATCTCGCCTTATAACGCTAGTGGGCAATATTTTAATCATGAACCACGGCGTACACGCAAGCTGCTGTTGCATCGCAAAGAACTCCGCAAGCTAATTGGCACAGTAGAACAGCAGGGTTTAACTTTAATCCCTTTGAAAATGTATCTCAAACGGGGCTGGGTAAAAGTTAGTATAGCCCTTGGCAAAGGTAAAAAGCTGCACGATAAGCGAGAAGACCTGAAACGACGTCAAGACCAGCGTGACATTCAACGCGCAATGAAAAACTATTGAGCCTCAATGTCGCTAAACTACCACACCAGAGTGAAAAACCGATTGCTGTAAAAAGTGTGTTGTATATCCACAGCGTGAGTTATGACAATGCCTAATTTATAGCCGCAGATTGATTTTCTTAAGGTTGGGAATCGATACAGTGGTGAGTAACTTCGGATGGCATAAGGAATTGTCACAACTTATGAAAAGTAATTTCATTACAGCTGTTGGTGCTGGCGTTCTAACCTTGAGTATGGGAATTTTACCCTTAACTCTATCCGCACAAGCTCAGACGACAACTGACCCCGGAGTGAATACTGCTCCAAGAACGATCGCTTATGAAGATCGCAATGATTTTGATTGGGGTTGGCTAGGATTAATTGGTCTAGCTGGTTTGGCTGGATTGGCTGGTAAAAAGCGTGAGAACGAACCCACCGCTTATCGCGACCCTAATGCTCCAGGAGCCACTACCTACAGAGACTAGTACCGCAAGGACGTTCGGCGAAGCTCAGTCGAGCCGCGGAAGTCAAAAGTCAAAAGTCAGGTATGCTTTGATTTTGCGCTTCCTGCCTGTAATGAAATGGTAGGTTTATTTGCGCCGACCTGGACTAGACAATTAAAAATTCCAAAGTTGTCAGTTGTTGAGTAGAAAAACAACTGACAACTTACTCATGTTAACGAAATGTAGGGGTTTAAGTCCCCCAAGCCGCAAGTGTTGTGGCTCTTTCTAAATCCCCGTTACAACACGTAATTGCTCTCTTCTCTACGAGACGCTGCGCGAACGTAGTGGGGCGTAGCCCATTGCGAATTGCGTTAGCGAAGCGGGGCGTTAGCCGATTGCGAATTGCGAATTGGTTTAATTCACTGTTGGTTCTGAGTTAGATGAATTTGTCTGGTTTTGAGCTAAAGGTGTCCAGTAGCTAGCAATTAAGGCAACTATGAGCCACCAGAGGGTATTGACTTCAGGACGATACCAAACAGTATCTACGGTGCCATGAGCTAGCATCCCCAACAAAATAGCGATCGCTCCAATTAACCAAAATCCTTCTACACTTTTCAGTCGTCGCAGTCGTCGTATTTGTAAAAATGCCGTATTCAATGTGACAATTATTAGCCAGAGAAAGCAGGCTAAACCAACAAAGCCAGTTTCTACAGCCACCTCAAAGAAAATGGAATAGGCGCTCAAAGCAGTGTAACGAGGGCGTTGGTAGAGGGGATAAACTTTATTAAAAGAGTTGTGACCTGGGCCAATGCCGAAAATCGGGCGATCGCGGATCATCTCGAATACTGCATCCCAGACATTCCGGCGAAAATTATTACTGCTATCTTTGCGATCGGCAAAAATACTAAACACTCGCAGGCGGACTGGCTCTACAAATATTACTGCTAGCACCAATATCCCGACCAAACCTCCCAAGACAATTGGTAGCGCCCAAGTACGCCAAAATGGAGGCATTTCCACGCTTTTCCAATAAACTAGCAATGCCATCACAGCTAAAACTGCCACCACTAGTCCAATCCAACCACCACGACTAAAAGTGAGGATCAGGCAAGCACTATTTACAATCAACATTGTTAGTGCCAAAGCTTTTTTGAACCAGCTTTGCCATGCAAAAATTGCCACTAAGCTAAAAATTACTGCTGGTATGAGGTATCCAGCCAACAAGTTGGGATTGCCTAAATAACTGTAGACTCTTGTAGTCTTAGACAGAGGAGATTCTGGATCAACCCAAGTTGCCAGTGCTGTGGCTCCAAAAAACCATTGCCGCAATCCATATACACTGACAATTAACGATATATGCAGGTAAAGTGCGATCAACCAAGACCGGAGGCGAGGCGACCTCAGTACCCTGGCACAAAGGGCAAATAGCAGCAAATACAACGTCAACGTTGCTAAGTCGCTAAGTGCCGCCTTTTTCACTGGCGATAATGCTGTTGCTACCGCGGCAATCCCCCAATAGATTAATACCAGCAGGTGAATGGGAGTGACTGAGGAGACATTTGCTGGTGTTACTTCATCAGATAAAGTCAACAACAGCCAAAATCCTACACAAGCCACCAGCAACAAGCCCACCAATGTACTAGAAGCAAAAGGTGCAAGCACATATACTAAGCTGAGTAAAGCTGCTGCGATCGCATCTCCCCACTGAATCAAGACGCTGGTTTGCCGCCAAGAACTTAACAGTCCCACCAGATAACGATGTACGTAACTGGTAGCAAGGTATTCTTTGAGCGGTAAAGATGATAAAGTAAATCGTTGCCAGACTAAATTCATAAAAAACATTGCGATCAATTAGCCTGCCGACGCAGAACTTGGAATTGATCATAATGCCTATAGCTATAAAAAGGTAATAAGGAAAATTGCACATCGGATGATGGCACTCTTATTCCTAATACGATACGGCGAAAATAAACATACCATTTCAAATGGCGCAAGAAGCTCGGAATACAATTCTGTTGACTTTTGGCTTTTGACACTTCAACTGCTTTCGGCTCCTTTTGGCTACGCTCAGGACAAGCTCAAGGCAAGTCGCTCAGTGTTAACTTTTGACTTCCGCCTTGCGGTACCAGCCATTAGCCACTACCTTTAATCAAAAACCACTTCAGCCAATATTTAAGTTAAGATAGCCGTTCATGTACTTAGTACACAACAAATAGATGAAATATACCTCTTTTCTAATCCCTAATACCGAATTCGCTTGTGATTAGACATCGCCACTTGTTTGTGGAGGGGCCGCCAGTTGCAGTGGCAAAGAAAGCACATAACGATATCCTGATTCTGGTGAACCTTGAATCAAAATTTGTCCACTATGCAATTCTGCCAGTTGACAACTTAGCAATAGACCTAAGCTTTCACGAGAAATACTTCCATGTGATTTAGCTAAATTTATACCTGAACTAGCAGCAAAGAAATCTGAGTGGGAATCGCTCAAGTTCTTTGAATTGTCCACTGCTACTGATGAAATATCACGTTGCTCCTGGCTTTCGGGATGAGTATTGTAAGTTGCTACCTCACCTGTCAGTTCCAGCAGTGACAAAGAATTGAGACGGAAGTAAGGATCAACTTCAGTGATACCATCCCCTAACCAAGGATGAGAAACCCAAATAGTAATATTGAGCGTATCTTCCTTGTAAGAAACATGGATGCGAACAATGCTACCTGTAGCTGAAAGTTGAATCACACTGAAAACCAGGTGATAGAGGATTTGTCGCACTTTGTCTTTATCTAAAGGCCAAATGCGATTGCGTCCCGGTTCAATAGAGAGGCGAATATCTTGCTCGCGGCGATTAGCTACTTCTTCAAGGGTATTGATAGCTTGTTGACACAGCATTTCTATATCCACAGGAGCTATATTGAGCACATTTGAGTTGTCATCCATAGCTCCTAGCTCGGTAATTTCGTTTACTAAGGAAAGTAAGTACCGACCACTGTGTTGGATAATTTCCAAATATTCTCTTTGCTTAGTCGTCAAAGGCCCATAAATCTCACGTCCTAAAACACTAGCCATACCAAGTACAGATGTTAAAGGCGTGCGTAACTCCTGAGTTAACTGATCCAAAAGTTCCAGTTTCAGTTGCTTCGTAGAAACAGAGTCGCTATCTTTACTAGCTGGGCTGATTTTAATCTCAGTATTACGTTCGTCATGGAGTGAAAATATCGGAGCGGAGGGAGTGCTTGATTCGAGTTTCCCTTTCAGGAGTCGGTTACGCTCAAATTCACTCATGCTCCAACGAGCTATGATTTGTAAAAACTCAATGTCTCGGTTTGTAAAATTGCGTGGCACTAAATCCATTACCGCCAATGCACCCAAACAATGTCCCTCAGCATCAATCAGTGGCGCTCCTAAGTAAGCGCGAATCCCATAATCCTGCACCAACTTGCTGCCAATAAGTACTGGGTCTGTAAGTTTATGCGTATCATTAATTACAAATACTTGAAAATTCTCTACTACCTGAGTGCAAAATGATTCTCGGCGTGGTAGTTGGCGATTTTGTGCCAAATGGTTCATTAGTCCCAGCCTAGATAAGCCCACTGCCGACTTGAACCAGTGGCATTCTTCATCCACAAATCCCAACATGGAAATTGGTGCTTCCAAAAAGTGGGCAGCAGTTTGAGTGGCTTCTTCAAAAACCGGAATCGTTTCTGGCTGCCGCAAACCTAAATCTGACAAAGCTTTGAGGCGTTGTTGTTCTCTTGTTTCATGAGAATCCCAACCATCCTTTAGGGCAAATAATTTGTTTTCAGGCTCTACCATTGCCACTGCTACCTTAATAATTTCTTGATACTGTAATTGATAAATTGATACAAGTCCTATTTCTAGGTTATCAATTGCTATTTTTAAGCATTCCCTAATTTTGCCTCTGACAAACAAGTTGGGGGCAAAAATTTTTTACCCCTTACATTAAATCGGTAACGCGGTCTTTGGAGTTACTTGTTACTGGTGCTGAATGTTCTTTATTTATCACTGGTGTAGTCTTTACTGCTTAAGTTTTTGCGTTCAGACTGCGTTAGATTTGGATTCAGTCAGGGTAAGCTAATGCTAAGGATACAATACCAAAGGTCTGTAATTCTTTATGTGCAGAAGGAAAAATTCTGATTGCAATATTCAACGTGAATTTACTTATAATAATTATATTGATGTAATTTTTGTAGCCATTTTTACTCATGACAGTTAGCATCAATGGCTGACAATCCTAGATAGTTTATATAACTCTTTATCCCATAGATTGAACCTATTACAATTTAACACTGAAAATTGTGCAGGTTTTTCTATTTTTTCCATCCGAGGAAATCGCTCTTTGAGGACAACTGGTAATGAATAAAATGACTATTAGAGTTCCTTTTGTAGACCTGAAGTTACAACACCAACCAATTCAAACACAATTGCAAGATGCAATCCAATCTGTATTGGAACAGGGAGATTTTATTTTAGGGCAAGCACTCTCAGATTTTGAAGCTGCATTTGCGGCAGTGTCGGGAGCAGCTTATGGTGTTGGTGTTGCATCAGGAACAGATGCGATCGCTCTCGGTTTGCAAGCGTGTAATATTGGTGCTGGCGATGAAGTGATTTTACCAGCAAACACCTTTATAGCAACCTTAATTGGGGTACAACGGGCTGGTGCGAAGCCAATTCTAGTAGATTGCGATCGCCAAACAGCTTTAATTGACTTAGAGGCAGCAGCAAAGACAATTACGCCTCATACTAAAGCAATTATCCCTGTGCATCTCTATGGTCAGATGGTATCACCACGCGAGTTATTGAACTTTGCCGATACCTACAAACTCCTAATTTTTGAAGATGCAGCACAAGCACACCTCGCCGAAAGAGATGGATATCACGCTGGTTCAGTAGGCATAGCAGCAGCTTTTAGTTTCTATCCCAGTAAAAATTTGGGAGCATTTGGGGATGGGGGAATGCTGCTGACACAAGATTCAGATGTAGCCCAGAAGATGGTGCGCTTGCGAAATTATGGGGCATCGCAAAAGTATTTTCATACTGAACCAGGTACAAATAGCCGCTTGGATACTTTACAAGCAGCGATCTTGCACCAGAAACTACCATATTTGCCACAGTGGAATCGCGATCGCCTAAGTATTGCCCAGCAGTATGATAACGAACTAGCACCCTTAGCAAGTGCTGGCATTATTCCTATGGAAAACCAAAGTGGTGCAGGCCATGTGTATCATCTCTATGTCATTAGAGTTGATGATTCTTGCCCAATAGAACGCCAACAACTTCAGGAAAAACTCACAGCAGTAGGAATTCAAACTGGTATTCACTACCCAATTCCTTGTCATCTCCAGCCAGCATTCACCAACTTAGGCTATCAACCTGGGGATTTTCCTCAAGCAGAAAAACTGTCAAAAGAAATATTATCATTACCCATGTATCCTGGTTTGAGCAGTAGCCAAGTCAAAGAAGTTGTAGCAGCGATCGCTCATGCAGTTTCAACAACTTCTCAGGCAGATCAACCCTCCACTGCTGACCTTGGTAGCGTGGTAGGCTGATATTAATTCATGCCTAATGTGCATCTAAATAATTAGACATTTGATAATTAGACATTTGTGCTTTGTCAGTTGTCAGTTGTCCTTTGCAAATGACCAATGACCAATGACCAATGACCAATGACTAAATAAAAATCATGGTACTCCAGCAACAAGTTAAAAACAGAAACGCCTCATACTTATTAAATCTAGCTATTTTAGGCGTTTTGCTGCTGCTTTATGCTCCTATATTGCTACACTGGTTTGATGGTTGGCTGCACAAAAATATCAGTACAGAACACGAATATTTCAGCCACGGGATTATTGGTTTACCATTTGCGGCTTATCTGGGCTGGATGAACCGGAAAAAGTGGGCACGTTTACCAGATACCATCCATCCTTTAAGCGCTGTTTTCTTGTTATTAGGGGCAGTGTTTTATCTTAGCGGTGTTACAGAGTGGGTTAACCTTTCCTTACCCGTTATATTGGCAGGATTATGTTTGTGGTTTAAGGGAATAGCAGGTTTGCGATCGCAAGGATTCCCTCTACTATTAGTATTTTTGGCAACCCCAACGGCAGTACCCTATCTCATTGCTCCTTATACCTTACCTCTCCAAAGCTTCATTGCTGGTACAGCAGGCTTCATACTGAATCAATTTGGTATGGACGTAACCGTAGATGAGATAAATCTCTACGTAGGAGGGCGGATTGTGGAAGTTGCCCCCTATTGTGCAGGGTTGAAAATGTTGTTTACTACTCTTTACGTAGGCTTGATGCTGCTTTATTGGACAGACGCTTTGTCTTCCCGCCGCACAACTATATCGTTTTTATCTCTTGCTGCGATCGTTAGTATTTGTGCGAATATCATTCGTAATACTTTACTAACTTTCTTTCACGGTACAGGTCAAGAAGGGGCTTTTAAATGGCTGCATGATGGTTGGGGTGGTGACCTTTACTCTGCTTGTATGCTGGTGTCATTAGTGCCCTTACTAAATTGGATTAATAGCTATTTTTCAGAATCTTTGGAAACTCAGCAAGAAGGGGAAAGTCATTAGTCATTGGTCATTGGTCATTGGTCATTAGTCATTGGTCAAGAGTTAAAAATTCTTCCTCTGCCTCCCCTGCTCCCCTGCTCCCCTGCTCCCCTGCCTCTTCTCTACTCATAAATATCACCGAACTCATGGTGTGATTTTATGAAGTAAAATTTTGCCTAAGTATTATAAATTTTACTGATGATTTCCTTCTCCAAGTTTTTCAAGGAAAACCAATTGAGTCAGGTAGCAGCACTTTTGTTATTGCTAGTGCTGCTGGCAATAGGAGGGGTTCCCGGATATCTTACAGGACGCTGGCAATGGAAACAACCACCACCAGTTACTACTCTCAACGAGTTAAAACAGATCCGCAAAGCTGGGTTAGCCCTTCCTGGTTGGAAAACCATTGAACAAGCAGAACAGCAAATTGGCGAACATAAATGGTCTTTGCAGGTAATTAAAAAAGAAAGTTCCGAATCCCAGGCAATCTTGCTTTTGCTACCGCAAAATGGACCGATGGATCAACCAGAGGTAGAGTGGACAGACGTTAATGGCTGGGGAAGGTCACGCTGGGGAAAGTGGGATATAGCTCAATATCGCTCTGCTGACTTTACTGTAAAACCGTCTGCAAAGTTGATATCTGATGTCGAAACTAAAGTAAAAGCTAGGTTCTTTCGCGCCTACACCCCACAGCAAACCTTTGCTGTCTTGCAATGGTATGCTATGCCAGACGGCGGAAATCCATCACCTTTACACTGGTTTTTAGCGGATCAATTAGCACAGTGGCGTCAGCAACGCACTCCTTGGGTGGGCGTGAGCATTCTGATTCCAATGGAACCTTTGGGGCAGGTAGAAACATCATGGTCTTTAGCCGAGTCTATTGGAGAAACAGTGCAAGCTGCATTGATGGCAGGCCCTTTATAGAGTCTGTTACACATACCTTTGTGCAGAGATTCTTCAGTTGTATCTTTATAATCGCGTTCAGGATAAAAATATGAAGTTATAAATTAAAATTGGCAAAAATTTTATACTTTTTGTTGGTAGAATATTTGCAGATAAAAAAGACATTTAGGAAATTTTTAGAGTAAAATTACCACTCGGCGCGACTAATTCTTATATTCATTTTTCCTGCACCGATGTTTATAGATCCAATTTCTTATATGCGTGCATTTAGCGCCCTGTGTTTGATCAATCTTCAAGTAGGAGTTTTCTTAACAACACCTATCCAACTTGTTGTTGCCCAGCCTTTTCCACCTCAAGGACAATCACCAAGGCAACCTCCTTCGCCTGTGCCAGGTACTGAGGTTCTACCTCCAGGTGCAAATGACGAAATTTCCCCCCAACTCAGCCGCTATCTCTTGGGACCAGGAGATGTAATTGGTGTTCTCCTTCAGCGTCCTCCTGGTCCTTACCGCTTAGGAATAGGAGATGGAATTAGCGTTTCAGTTCAGCGCTTTCCAGATTTGAGCTTTCAAGCTTTAATCAACCCAGAAGGTAACATTGTGGTGCCGCTACTGGGAAAAGTTTCCTTACAAGGCTTAACTTTGGAAGAAGCTCAAGAAAAAATTCGCTTGGGTTTAAATCGTTATGTTGTTGATCCAGTAATAGTTTTAGGTTTAGCAACGCAGCGTCAAGACTTAAGTTTTCAAGCTGCAATTAGTCCAGAAGGCAACATTGTAGTCCCGCAAGTGGGAACAATTTCTTTACAAGGTTTAACTTTGGAAGAAGCCCAAGAAAAAATTCGCTTGGCTTTAAGTAGTATTTTACCCGATCCAATCGTTGTAGTATCCTTGGCAGGGACGCGACCAGTTCAAGTGACCATTAGCGGGGAAATATTTCGACCAGGAATTTATCCGATTAATTCATCAACACCCCGGATAGCTGATGCCCTGCTAATATCTGGTGGTTCAACGTTGAATGCAGACCTGCGACAAGTGCAAGTACGCCGTAAGTTAATAGATGGTTCTGTGATTTCACAAAATATTGACTTATATGCAGCACTGCAAAATGGCGGTTCAATTCCTAATTTACGCTTACAAGACGGAGATGCGATACTCGTTCCCCGTCGTGAAGTTGGTAATGATGACGGTTATGACCGCAATTTGGTAGCACGTTCATCCTTAGCTACACCACAGATTAGAGTCCGGGTTTTAAACTACGCTGCCGGAGGCCTTTCCATTCAAGCACTACCTAACGGAAGTACATTTGTAGATGCTTTAGGAGGAGTAAATCTCGATACTGCTAATCTTCGAGATATCGCTCTGGTTCGCTTTGATCCTGAACGAGGTAAAGCTGTTACCCAGAAACTTGATGCTAAAAAAGCTCTAGGAGGCGATGCATCTCAAAATGTGGCCCTTCAAGATAATGATGTTCTTGTTGTTGGTCGGAACCTCATTGGTAGAATTACTAATTTCTTGACTACCATTACCCAACCCTTCTTCAATGTCCAGTCCTTTCTCCGATTTTTTGACGACTTCGGTGGCAGGTAAAATTAGTGATATTCACCTCTTCACCGATTATTGCCGGATTTTGAGAGAGGGGAAAATGAGGGTGACAAATATAATAACTGATAACTGATAACTGATAACTGATTCTATATGCCCCTGCCATGACTCCACCAATTGTTAAACGCTATCTTATTGCTTTTGAAAAATACAAGTGGATTGGACTAGCTAGTTTTGGTTTAGTTGTAGTGGGGTCAACGGTGGTGGCTATGCAGCCAGAGCCACCTACTAACTACATAGCATCTGCCGCACTTACCTATGCTGGTCCACCAGTTTCTTTCTCTGCAACTGGTAGTCAAATCCAACAGCAAGGAAAGGAACTGAATCAGGATATTTTATTATCAAACCAGATAATTGCGACAGTGGCAGAGAAAGTGAATGTCAAACCGCAACAACTCGGTTCAAGGATTGTCCTTTCTTTACCTAAAAAAAATCCCAAAACTGGAGAATTAGAAACGAGTATCTTTGATCTTAAATATGTAGATAGTGATCCCAAACGAGCCATAGAGGTCTTGACTGAATTGATGCAATCAATGATTAAGTTGAGCAGTGACATCAATACTGGGCGATTACAAGCAATTATTGAAAAGGTTAACGAGCGCTTACCACAAGCTAAACGGGAATTGCAAATTGCAGAAAAGAAGCTGGAACAGTACGATCGCATAGAGCGAACGGCAATATTAGCAGCGGAGAATGGCAGCTTGCTAAATGGCATTACTAACAGCCAAAATCTCCAACGGCAAATTCAATTAACTATTTCTGGGGTTGATGGTCAAGTTCGCAGTATAGAAAACAAGTTAGGCTTAACAGTCGGACAGGCTTATATTTCTTCTGCTTTGAGTGCCGATCCAATTATTGCTAACTTGCGATCGCAAATTTATCAAAGTGAGTCGCAAATTGCCTTGCTCAGAAAAGATTTGCGACCGGAGCACCCAACGATGGTTCAGTT
Organism: Nostoc sp. UHCC 0251; assembly: GCF_034932245.1. NCBI lineage: Bacteria > Bacillati > Cyanobacteriota > Cyanophyceae > Nostocales > Nostocaceae > Nostoc > Nostoc sp. UHCC 0251. Next base: position 5,320 of record NZ_JAYGHD010000369.1, on the reverse strand, counting down.
GCAGCGTCAGAAACAAGCTGCTGAAGAATTGCTGCAACAACGTGCTAGGGAGGTATTAGGTGGCGATGGGACGGCGGCTCCGCTTCAGGGTAGCATTGCCGGGATTCGCGCCCAAAGTAGTTTAGACCCAGCCCGCCAACAGTTGGCAAACCAAATGGTGTCTTTGCAAACCCAAAAGGAGACGCTGCAACAACAACTAGCTCAAGAAATCCGACAAGAAGCGCGACTACGGCGAGAGTATTCTCTGATACCTAATAAACAATTAGAGCGATCGCGTTTAGAACAAGAGGTTGGACTTAAAAAAGCCATTTATGACCAAATGCAGGCGAAGCTAACCGATGCTAAAACCGCAGAGGCAGAAACTACCAGCAGCCTCAGCATTGCCAGACGCCCCACAGCGGCTGCTGACCTCAAACCTCCTAAGAGTGTACCTATTACTCTTGCTGTGGGTAGTCTCTTAGGTGTCTTGATTGGTGGCGGAGTGATATTTTTGTTGGGAGCGCTGGAAGGTACTTTCAAAACCAGGGAGGATATCCGCGAGAGCCTCAAGCAACGGGAAGTGGCGCTGTTGGGAGAATTGCCTTTAATGCCAGTTGATGATTTGCCTCCAGAAGCAGTGCCAGTGGTACTTTCTGCGGATTCTCCTTATTTAGAATTTTATGAGAAATTCCGTAGTAATCTGCGCCGGATTGGTGGTCAAGCCTTAAAGGTAGTGTTGATTACTAGCACCAGTAGCCTAGAAGGTAAAACCGCAAGTGCATATAACTTGGGTATAGCTTCAGCCCGTGCTGGTAAAAGAACCCTGATTATCGAAACAGATTTGCGATCGCCTTCCCGTTGTACATCCTTGAATGTAATTCCTGACCCTGACGCCACCATTGAACCCCTGCGTTATTACGCTAACTTAAGCGAATGTATTCGTTTAGTTCCTGATGTAGAAAACTTATACATCATTCCCAGTCCTGGGCCTGTGCGGCAATCAGCTGCTATTCTTGAATCAAACGAAATCCGGCGGCTAATGGAGGATGTACGCGAACGTTTTGATTTAGTTATTTTAGATACTAGTCCTCTCAGCATATCCAATGATCCTTTGTTAATCCAACCCTACAGCGATGGCATGGTACTTGTGACGCGACCACACTATACACAAGAGAACATGTTAAGTGAAGCTATTGATCAATTGGTTGAATCGGAACTAGGGTTATTAGGAACAATTATCAATGGTGCTGATATCATTGTTTCTCTACCTGAACAAGTCGTACAATCATCAAGATTTACATCTGAGACAGAAGGATCAGAAGAACTTTCAGCAGGCGCTAATAAAAACTAATAGTTTCCCAAACAGTGGATTGCCAAGATATAGGAATCTGATTTGATTTCTGAAATGATTTGCGTAGGTAGGCAATAGGCAAGAGGAAAGAAGGCTTCCTAGTTGTATTGAGTTTTTTCAGAAATCAAATACTAGTCCTATAACATCTGCTCATTTTAAATTGCTTACTACAGCTTTGGGTCAAACCGTGATGAATCAGAGGGCGTACTTGTGTACGCCTTTCGAGCCGATTCATTTGTCGTTAAGATTTTTGAAAATAGTCTAATCAATGCATTTTAGTTAAAAGAGTTTGAGAGTTGATTAGGGTCTACATTAGCAGGAAATAATAAAATTTCCTTGCCTTCTAATTTTGCCTTTTGGTGAAGCAAAATAGCCTTTTCCAAAGAACAGTATTTAATTGGAACCCATCTGTCGCTATAAAAGTAGACAGTTACCCGGCTCATTGCATACTCTTTCAACGGCAGTGGAAGAGACCAGGACGAGTCCACAGTTTGAACCTTACCTGTTGAGTCCATGCTTTGAACCTCAGTTATTAAGTATATATACTTTCACTCATTATAATGATTTCAAGTAACTGTCATAAGTAATAAGAAACTGCCTTGAAACCGAATCTTTAGATAAAAATTAGAATAATTAGAACTAATCTAAAGAGATGGGAGAAATTCAGGTTTTGAAACCCACGGAGGCGGGTTGTGTATTTCGACTTCGCTCAACACAAGTTTGTGTAGACGCGGTTTCTAACCGCCCACTTCGCTTCGCGTTAAGTTGACACGTATGCATAAGGCGAATAACCAATGCCCCATGCCCACTTGCCCAATTCCCAATTTCCATAATTTAAAATCCTGCCAAACGATGCGAAGGTTTCAAACTCAGGGATGATGAGTAATTAGCAACTAAATTGACAAAATCACACTATAAATAGTGATATTAAGCGATAGATAGCGCTTGTAAAGGAATAACAGCCATGATTAAATCTTGGATGGTGATTGGGGGTGTGGCTTTCTTGGTTGCTTTAACAGCTAACTTGATTACGCCTAGCGATCGCCAATGGTTCAAGCGCTTACAACGGCCGAGATGGCTAACTTTTGAGGGTGCGATTCCGATTATCTGGACTGTAATATTTATTTGCGGTGCTTGGTCAGCTTATATTGTCTGGGAAAAAGATCCAGGAAGCACCCCAACCTGGCTAATCATGGGTTTATACTTGCTTTTAGAAATTGTAACCATTGCCTATACGCCTGTAATGTTTAGGCTTCGCAGCCTGAAAGTCGGTACAATTCTTGGTGGTACAGGTTTTATCATTAGTCTTTTATTGATACTTGCAGTCTTAAGTATTTCTGGCTGGGCAGCACTATTACTAGTTCCTTATTTGCTGTGGAGTCCCATTGGTACTTATACCACTTGGAAGATGATCAGTCTCAATCCTCAAGATGCCTAAGAATCGCACTAGGGAATGATTAAACATATAGCTTAAATTGTCAAACTTGCAGTGTATGACTTGACAAAATACACAAGCAGGAGTGCATTATGATTCCATCTTGGATAATAATTGGGGCTGTAACTTTCTTCGTCGCCCTTGGTAGTTTCTTAATCACACCGCGTGATGTCAAATGGTTTGCAAATTTAAGTCGTCCGCGTTGGCTAGTTTTTGAGCCGCTAATTCCAATTATCTGGACTGTGATTTTTATTTGCGGTGCAGCTTCAGCTTATATTGTCTGGGAAAAAAATCCAGGAGGCATAATTACTTGGCTACTAATGGCTTTGTACCTCTTGGTGGAAATTATCACCGTTGCCTATATACCTACAATGTTGAGGTTTCGCAGTCTCAAAGTTGGGGAAGTTCTTGGGCTAATCGGTTTGATTTCAGGCGTTGTCCTCGCAATCTGCGTTTTGCCAATTTCTTTAATGGCAGCGCTGTTACTCCTTCCGTATCTAATTTGGACTCCGATTGGTACTTACACTACCGACGAGTTAAAAGAGTTAAATCCTCAAGATGCATAACACATCTATGCAAGACGCCCATAACGTGCTGTGACAGGCTTGGCTGGATTGGATTGATTATTCAGCCAAGCCCACATTTGATCGCCCATAGAAAAATGCCACCACTCTCTAGGATTGCGTTGAAAACCGGCTTTTAACATTACATCTTGCAATAGCTGACGGTAAGTATGATACTTTTGGGCTTCTGGGCGATCGCTATTGGCATAATAATCGGGATGCGATCGCTGTGACATTTCATCAATCGGCGAACCCATATTTACTATTTGCCCTGCATCATCCACCAGCGTCACATCCACCGCCGCACCTGTACTGTGAGGAGGAGGAGTTTTTTCATCCAAACTTGGTACAGCCCAAATTGCATAAACCGCTTCCCAAATCTCTTGGCGTTGGTTTGGGGATAACTCCACGTCAGTTAATCCTCTATGCTGTACTGCTTGGGCGAAGCTGTAATCTACCATAAACTGCTGGACTGCTACTGGGCGATAAGCATCAAAAATTTGGATACGCCAGTTAGGATGCAGCAGTTCAAGATAATTTTGCGCTTGGATCAAATTTTCAATAACGCTTTGACGGAGATAATAAGGGGAGCGATCGCCATAAGGCGCACCTAATTTTTCATAAGGATGGGGAGATTCCACCGCAAACAATTCTAAAGGAATCTCTATTAGCGGTTCACTACACTCGAAAATTGGGATTTGATGATAGGGCCTCATCTAGTCAGCCATGCAGGACTTACGGATTTTAACGCAAGCATAGCATTCTGCGTAACAAGTCTCTTCTTTCTCTGTGTCCTCTGCGTGCAATAGCAATTTTTCTCAATCCTGAACAGTAAACCAAAAACTTTTTTTCTAAAGGGTAAACGCTAATAATCTGCTACGTATACAAAGTTATATAGCCTTTCCTAATCACATAAGCTACACCATAGTCCCCTCTCGAAGAACCTACGGTTTACACACAAGTACTTTCGTCCAAAACACGAGGACTTTCGTTCAGAACACGAGGGCTTTCGTTCAGAACACGAGGACTTTCGTCCAGAATACGAGGACTTTCGTTCAGAACACAAGGACTTTCGTTCAGAACACGAGGACTTTTGTTCAGAACACAAAGACTTTCGTTCAGAACACAAGTATTTTTTGAGCCTTTAAGCGAATGAGACAGCTTTGGTTTTCGAGAGGAGTTGGGTGTGGGGTTATTGTACCTAACTCAACTGAGAACCGCTATATAAAATACTTAGGCTGTAATTACTGCTTATAAAGTTCTGAAACCTTTCAAAAAATGAAATGATCAAAGTAACGTGTAGTATATTATTAATTCTTGCCAGATTTGAATTAATCTCGCCCGGAAAATGTAACAATACCATATACCTTTATCTCATTCTTCAGGAATATCCTTGCACGAAAAATTAACAGAAAAAAAAGAAGTATGGCAGATAAAACAAAAATTATTTCCTTTCAACTTTCTGACGGAAAAATAATTAAAGTAGAGGTTACGCCTATAGGGGAACAACCTGTTTCTGCTGAAACCAGAGTCTTTAAACAAGCGACAGAAATTATTAAATCCATTGCTGAAGATGTCGCAGGTACATTAAAAGATATTAGCCAGACAGTCAAACCAGATAAATTTAGTGTCAAACTAGGTTTACAAATTGGAGTTGAGTCAGGACAACTAACCGCTTTAATTGTGAAAGGAACAGGCACAGCTAACCTAGAAATTACGATGGAATGGGGTAAATAATAGTTGATTGTCTTACAGTTGTGGTAATCTTTTTACAAAGATGCTACGTGAGAGCAATTAATGGGTAACGAAGACGATTTACAACGCTGTACAGTGCGTTTAAATGTTTCCAGTAGTCAGGGAACAGGTTTTTTTGTTGCACCGAATTGGATTCTCACCTGCGCCCATGTAGTCGAATCTGCAAAAGATAACCCTGTGCAAGTAAGCTAATCGGCATTTAAGCTGCATAATATAAATGCAGAGTCGGTTGAAAAT
>NZ_JAYGHD010000368.1:0-17783 GCF_034932245.1 Nostoc sp. UHCC 0251 | reverse complement strand
TTATTTTCAACCGACTCTGCATTTATATTATGCAGCTTAAATGCCGATTAGCTTAGTAAAAGGTAGCCATGACTACAACCATCAAAATATTCAATCCTAATATCGAATATCCTAGTTCAGACAGTGAACCATTCAACAAGAACGCCCAAGGGCTGATAAATTAGCAGAGTAATTGCGATCACAAGGAATTGATCCAGATAATTTGAGTTAGCTAGATAGAGTATCGCTTAGATCATCCCGTGAGCAGATATCCTGAAAAGCAGTGTCCTTGACTTTCAAGCAATTGCATGATATATACAGCCTAATGATTTGTGACAGATAATTCTAGGAACCAATTGATAAATTAATTGGTCTTGCCGGGATAGGTGTGGTTAAAAGTATAAAAATGGTAACTAGGAACTTGTGTGTTTAACAATGCTTTGTAAGATAAAGTTTTTATTGTTAAAGTAATGCGGTAAAGTAGCCACCAATAGTATAAAATTTGCGAGTAATTTAGCTGTGACGTATAACGGTGTGAAGGATGAAGCTTTCGGTTAAAAGTAATTCAACTTGGTTGCAAGTGTGGCGCTACTGGGAATTGCTGCACGTATTGGTAGGACGGAATCTTAAAGTGCGTTACCGGGGTTCATTCCTGGGTGTTTATTGGTCACTCTTAAACCCGTTGATTATGACCGGGCTATACACTGCAATTTTTGGGACAACCTTTTCGTCGTATTACAATAACTCAATCCCAAATTATGTATTAGCAGCGTTTACAGGGTTGGTAGTAATCAACTTCTTTTCAGCTTCTACTTTTCAGGCATTGAGTAGTGTAGTGGCCAATGGTTCACTTTTGAATAAAATTCGTCTGCCAGTCAGTATTTTTCCTATATCAATGATTGCAGCAAATGTATTTCAGTTTGTCGTAGGGGTGTTGCCTTTGTTAGGAGTTATAACTTTCGTTAAATCCAAGAGCTTAGTAAATGTGCTGGCATTGCTATTTCCATTTCTAGCACTAGTTCTAGTTTGTACGGGAATTGGTTTTTTGGTAAGTGCTTTATATGTATTTTTTAGAGATTTACCTTATTTTTATGAGTTAATTATATTTGTAATTTGGATCAGTAGTCCTGTATTTTATCCGCCAGACATTGTTCCAAAAACAGTAAAAGCCTTTTTGGGGTTAAATCCTTTATCACCAATTATTGAAAGTATTCGTCAGATTACACTATCGGGAGCGCTACCAGATTTAACTTTAATTTGGGGAGCTTTACTCAGTGGCATAATTATTTTGTCACTAGGATGGGTTTGTTTTCACTTGTGGCGGCATCAATTTATGGATTTGCTGTAAATGAAATGGAAGTAATTCGCCTAGATAAAGTTTCGCTGTGGCGACGGACGCAAGAAGAGTTTTCTTATGACCTAAAGAAAACACTGTTGTCTGTTTTGGAGGGTAAATATCACCAGCCTGCGAAGAAACTGGTGCTAAATGAAATTGATTTGGTTGTTGAAAAAGGTGAGAAAATAGGTATAATCGGGGCAAATGGTTCTGGTAAATCAACACTATTAAAGATAATTTCTGGGATTTTACAACCTACCAGTGGTTTAGTGCGAGTGCGTGGTCAAATTGCTCCATTGATTGAACTCGGAGCAGGGTTTGACGCAGATATTTCTGTAATGGATAATATTCTGCTATATGGGGTATTAATAGGATATTCTCGAGCAGAAATGCGGGAAAGAACGCTTTCAATATTAGAGTTTGCAGAGTTAGAAGATTATGCATTAGTACCAGTGAAGGGATTATCTTCTGGTATGGTAGCGCGATTAGGGTTTGCGATCGCTACAGATATACAGCCGGACATTTTGATATTGGATGAAGTCTTGTCGGTCGGAGATGAAAGTTTCAAGAATAAGTGTAAGCGAAGAATTGAGCAATTTTGGGATCATAACGCTACAGTATTAGTAGTTTCTCATGATTTAAAGTTTATAAAACAGTCTTGTGTTCGAGGAATTTGGTTAGATAAAGGAAAAGTGCGTTTTATGGGAGACGCAGATGAGACCACCGACTACTATTTAAATTCAATAAATCAAATTTAACTTAATGTAAACTACCTAATATTAATGATTGACTTATCATTAGGAATTCTGTCTTAAATGAAACTATTTTGTGAACTAGATAAATGAGATTAATATATCATTAGATAGACTTAGGCAGAGACTTACTTAAGCTTTTTATAAAATTTGCTAATAAAAATGTATTCTTTTCCAAAAAATGATAAATTTCAGGAGAATCAGATGGATTACGACAAAATACTAGACCGTATTCATAACGTTTATCAAGAATCTCTTATGATTTATCATCCTGCTGGAAATGAACAAAATAAAGCAATAAATACACCTAATAAATTAATTAATAATAGTTCCGTTACAGAAATTGATGGTAACTATTTATTATTTTTTAATGATATATATACAAATACTATTCGTAAATGGTTAAAAATCCTTTTAAAGAAAATAGCATGGCCTATTTTTAAAAGACAAATTTATTATAATTCTGCTGTTAGGCAAGTTTTATACAATTTAATACAAAAAAGTGATGAATCTTCTACAAGAGTTAGAGAGGTAAACGAAAAGCTTTTTGGACTTGAGAAGAGAGTAGAACAGCTTTCTCAACCTGAGCAGAGAATAGATCAACTACCTCAACTTGAGAAGAGAGTAGAACAGCTTTCTCAACTTGAGCAGAGAATAGACCAACTACCTCAACTTGAGAAGAGAGTAAAACAGCTTTCTCAACTTGAGCAGAGAATAGACCAACTACCTCAACTTGAGCAGAAAATAAAGCAAATTGTTGCTGAACTACAAGCTGACAAAAGTGTAACAAAACAAGCCTCTTCTAATGAAGAATCTAAAATTGCTAGTGGTTTATGGTTCAATGAACCAATAATTGTGGGCTATCACGAAAATGGCGAAGCTTACTGGGCAGGAACTAATGAGAGAATATTGGAGAAGACCTTTGTCTTACAATCCCTTGCCCGTTTGCATGAATTAAGCAATATCACAGTTTTGGATGTTGGTGCTGCTGAAAGTCTCCTTTCGTATGAGTTGGCTACTCTTAATTACTCAGTTACAGCAATAGATATTCGCCCCATAGCGTTATTTCATCCCAACTTGAAATTTGTTAAAACTGATATCTGCAAACCTGTATTACCGCCAGCTAGTTTTGATTGTGTTATTGCTTTATCTACTCTAGAACATATTGGCTTGGGATGGTATGGAGATGAACCAGGAGAGAGTTATGATATTAAAGCTGTACAACAGATTAGTTTGCTTTTAAAGCCAGAAGGTAGTTTTATACTGACAGTTCCCTATGGGAAAAAAGCTTTAACGCCAGTGCACAGAATATATAATCAAGAATCACTCCAAGAACTGATTCAAGATTTCAAGATAGTTCAAATATCTTATGGAGTACGTAAGGATGACTTTACTTGGACTATTACTGAAAACGAATTAGAAGCATCTGAAAAGGAACATAATCCCAACAATTACCTTCCTGGTGCGGTAGCTATGCTGGTGTGTAAAAAAATCTTGTATAAAAACTAAAATCAGAATAGACATAACATGAACATAGCCATTGATATTCAAGCTCTGCAAACAAATAATTCTAGAAGTAGAGGTATTGGCCGTTATACACAATCTGTAATAGAAGCTCTATTTAGACAGAAAAATACGCTCAACTACCAATTATATACTAACAATACTATACAAGCCCCAGATATAGATAAGAATTACTTTCCATATAATTCTGTGGATTACCCATACAGTGGGAGTTGTGACATCAATGATCTGCTGTTAAAAAGTGTTTTCATGGCAGCAGATGCTGACATAATATTTATACCTAGCCCTATGGAGGGTTTAGAATGCACAATACCTGACTATAGTAATTTTCCTAAAAAAGTTTTTGTTATTTGCTATGATTTAATCCCCCTTATATTTTCTAATAGATACTTAAATGACCAGAATATGCGTTCACTCTACATGAAGCGCTTAAAAAATATACAAAATGCTGATTTTATATTTGCCATTTCCGAATCTACTCGTCAAGATGTAATTAAATACCTTGACATATCCCCTGAAAGAGTTTTAAACGTTTCAGGTGGTGTCTCTCCTTTTTTTACTCCAATTTACGCTCATGAACAGCAAGCTTGGCTCGAAACTCTTGCAAGGAAATTTGGTATTTACAAGAAGTTTATACTTTATACGGGAGGTGAAGATTGGCGAAAGAATATTGAAGGGTTAATTATCGCTTTTTCTAAGTTACCAAAGAGTTTACAGGAATGCTACCAGTTAGTGGTTGCTTGTAAAGTTTCTGAAAATTTTAGTAAAGAAATAAATAGTTTAGCATCAAAATTAGAAATTAAGAAATCTATAATATTAACAAATTATGTTACAGATCAAGAACTAAGAGCTTTATACTCAACCTGTTCTCTATTTGTTTTTCCTTCTTTTTATGAAGGCTTTGGTTTACCACTACTTGAGGCTATTTCATGTGGCGCACCAGCTATTGCAAGTAATAACTCATCTTTGCCAGAGATTTTAGGTTCTGATGAATTGTTGTTTGATCCCTACTCGCCTTATGATATGACTAGGATCATGCAAAAAGTTTTATCTGATGAGAGCTTTAGAAAAAAGAATTCAGAGGATGCTCTTCAGCAATCAGCGAAGTTTTCTTGGGAATCTGTCGCTAAAAATATATTAGACGTGTTCCAAGAGCATGAGCCACTAAATAAAGTATCTATAACATTTAATAGAGTTACGACAGTTAATCAAAAGCCACAAATAGCTTTTTTTAGCCCATTTCCACCAGCTAAATCTGGTATAGCAGACTATACTCAGGATTTATTGCCATACTTGGGGCAACATATTAACCTTGAGTTGTACCATGATGATAGTTATTTGCCCGATATTAAGATCAATAATAACTTATTTTCTCATAGTAAATTTGAAGAAAGATTAAAATCTCAAGCACATGAATGTATTATTTACCAGATAGGAAACAGTAGTTACCATTCTTATATGTACTCCCAATTAATGAGATATTCTGGAATATCTGTGTTACATGACTATTATTTGGGAGGCCTAATTAATTATCTGGAAGCTCGTTGCCCAGAACTTGGTGTTAAATTTTATCACGAATTAGAACACAATTATGGGAAAGATAGAACGCTAGAAATATTACAACTCTTGAAAACAGGAGAGTTGAATGTTCACGAGAAGTTATCTCAAGCAGCTATTTATGTAAATAGAAGAGTTTTTACACGTTCTCTAGGAGTTATATTACACAGTAAATGGGCTTACAACTGTGCCACTAAAGATTTTACTAATGACAATGCCTGTATTGTTCACATACCACAGCTAGTACCCAAGTTTACTTTCAGTAAAAAATCTATTAGAGATGAGCGTCAAGAGTTAGGTATTCCGAACAACAAATTTATAATATCAACTTTTGGCTTTATCAGTAGTACTAAACGCCCGGTACAAATTCTTCAGGCTTTTAAGAAGTACCTTGTAGAGCAACCTAGTGCTTACTTAATATTTGTGGGTGGTACTGATTACCTTGGTACAATTAATATAGAAGATGAAATTATAAAATTAAGTTTACAAGGTCAAGTAAAAATTACTGGCTATACCAGTATGCTGGAATTTTACCGTTATATAGAAGTATCAGATATATGCCTCAATTTAAGATTTCCTTTCAACGGAGAAAGCTCTGCATCACTTCTGCGAATTTTGTCTGTTGGTAAGCCTACTATTGTTACAGATATCGGTTCCTTCTCTGATTTTTCCAATGATGTGGTGTTAAAAATACCCCAGCCTGGGCAAAGCGATGAAGTAGAAGAGATATTGAAAGCTCTGATTTTGCTAACTCAGAACTCAGACTATAGAAATTCTCTGAGCCAAAATGCATATAAGTATATTGCCGAGGAACATTCACCAGAAAGATGTGCTAATCTATATTCTGAATTTATTCAGAGAGTACTTTGTTCACCTCAAGCAAAAAGCAAAAAGCTTGCTGACTATGTAGGGCGCGAATTAGCTAAACTTGCACCTAATATATCCAAAAAAGTGTTTACTAATTTCGCTAGAGCTATTGATAACTCCTATAAGGAAGAAGAAAAAGTAGAAGTACAAAAAGTAGTTGAAAATTTTAATCTCAATAATACTCTTATACCAACACAACCTCATCTGCAAAAAGAACTGAACTTTAATGATTTTTTACACACATGTCGCTCTATTTGCCTTGCAAAGATACCAAAAGCTAAAAAAATATTAAGTATTGGATGTGCTGGGAATTGGTACTTCGAGTGGTTCGATAAATTTTATCCTTACTCTATTGAAAATCATACTGGCATAGATTTAAATCCAAAACCGTTAGATTTACCAAATAATGTAACTTGGATTCAACATGACGGAGATGATCTAAGCTTAATAGAGTCGCAAAGTTTTGACTTAGTATTTGCTGGTCAATTTATTGAACATATATCTTGGGAATCACAGGTAAGTTTTTTATTAGAAGTTAACAGAGTACTGAAACCCAATGGTATTTTTGTACTTGATAGTCCTAATTATAACGTTACTAATAGATATGGATGGAAGCAGCCAGAACACATACATGAACTAACTTTTGAACAAATATGTGAACTTTTGCCAATCTCAGGTTTTGAAATTCAAGATTCATATGGTTTTATTCCAAAAGATTTGTTAGGAATTCCACCTAGTTTATTTGGTAGATATATTGAGCCTTGTTTAGAAATAAATCTGAATGAAGAAGATATTCAAAAGGCAATTAATAAAAAACCGGACAATTGCTTTGTTTGGTGGTTAACAGCCCAAAAGTCCAAAGAAATAAATCGTACAGATAGTACTCTATATAAGCGAATGCAAGAGTTATATGTAGAGAACCAAAGAATTAAAAATGAGGTGATTTTTCATGGGATTGGTTCAATTGTTGAAAGAAAGCAAAACTATTATGTTATTACGAATCCAGATGAGGGGCAAGGATTTGCAATCTTTGGACCTTATGATTCTTATGATAAAGGTAAATATTTAGTTGAATTTGAAATATTTACCCCAAATAAGAAAATAGACAAAAGTAATTTAGATTTAGTTGTAGCGATCGCAGATATCGCTGCTAATTCTGGGATAGAAGTCTTAGCAAAAAAGGAAGTTAGGCTACGACATATTTTAAATCAAGAAAAAACAAAACTGCAATTCAGTATAGACATATCATCTATACTTGAATTCCGCGTTTTATCCTTGGGAGTATCTCCGGTTCTGATCGGTATTAAGCCAAGGGTACTACAGCTCTCATCAGGTTAAAAGAAGTAATATAGTATGTTTTTACAGATATAGAAATAGAAAAAGGGAGTATGACAACAAAGAAAGCGCTGATCACAGGTTTAACTGGGCAAGACGGCTCTTATCTTGCTGAACTATTGCTAGAGAAAGATTATGAAGTATTCGGTTTAGTCCGTCGCTCAAGTTCCAGCAATCTTGACCGCATCAATCATTTTTCTAATAACATTCAAATCCTATCTGGTGATCTTCTAGATCAATCTTCCTTAATGGATGTAATTGCTGAAGCTCAACCTGACGAAATTTATAATCTTGCCTCACAAAGCTATGTCCCCATTTCTTGGACACAGCCAGCTCTCACTGCTGAATACACAGCACTTGGTGTCTCCCGCTTACTAGAATCTATCCGTCGCTGTAAACCAGATGCTAGGTTCTATCAAGCCTCCAGTAGTGAAGTTTTTGGTCAACCTGACGAATCACCCCAAACCGAACGTACTGCTTTCCGCCCCCGTAACCCTTATGGTGTTGCGAAAGCTTATGCTCACTGGATGACTATCAACTATCGGCAAAAATACAATCTTTATACTTGTTGCGGTATCACTTACACCCACGAATCACCTCGGCGTGGCACAGAATTTGTATTTCGTAAAATTACCCATACTGTAGCTCAAATCAAACTTGGTTTAGCAAATGAACTGAAATTAGGCAACCTAGAAGCTCGCCGTGACTGGTGCTACGCCAAAGATGCTGTTTACGCTATGTGGCTAATGTTACAGCAAGAGCAACCCGATGATTACATCATCGCCAGTGGTGAAACCTACTCTGTTAAAGAACTTGTTGAGTGTGCCTTTGGTTGTGTTGGGCTTAATTGGCAAGATTATGTTTCAGTAGACCCCGCTTTTTATCGCCCTGATGAACCAGTGCAGTTAGTTGGCTGCATTGATAAAATTAAAACTGGAATAGGTTGGCAGCCTCAATACTCTTTTAATAAATTAGTCGAGTTAATGGTTGATTATGACCTTAAGAAATTAAGCAGGTAGCTGGTTTAGTTTATTAATTATAAATAACCATTAACTTGAGGCTATAAGAAAATTAAAATAGTTTACCTAAGAATTGAACTACTGAGTTTTTTAGTTATGGATTTTCTTAGGTAAGTTTTTTAAGCAAAAAAATATTAAAAATTTGCAATAAAAATAGTTTCAAGTGGATTTTAAGATGAAAATATTTATAGATTGTACTCACACTGCAAAACATACATATAAAAATACTGGAATTCATCGAGTAGTTCGAGAGCTAACTTCTGAATTATTGCAAATAAGCTCAAACTGCACAGATATAGAAGTAGTAGCGGTTATGTTTGATGGTAGTTTTATGCGGAGGGTGACTAATCTTAATCAACAGCAAGATGACAATTTTACTAAGATTAACAAATATGTCGACACAAATAAAATAAATATAAAACTTCAAGCTCTACTTGTGAAGCTGAAAAATAAATTTATAAATTTTTTGTATGTATTAAACTTACTTGATTTATTTGATTCAATTTTAGGAAACGAAAAAGCTTTCCTTGAATTTGAAGGTTCTATAGTCCAGCCAGAAGATATTTATGTCATAGCTGATGCTAATTGGGATCTACCTAAAACTTACTACCGATTTCTACAACTTTTAAAAAGGCATAAAGTTACCATTGTAGTAATATGTTATGACCTCATTCCAATAAAATTTCCAGAGTTTTCCTCTAAGAGATTTACTAAAGCTTTTACAAAATTCTACAGCGATTATTCTATATTATTCGATAAAGTATTATGTATCTCTAAAAAGAGTGCTGAAGATTATAGTAATGCTATTAACCAAGGAATATTAGCTAATAATAATTCACAAATTGTTCAAAGCTTTCGTTTGGGCGGTAACTATCATAAACATGATTTGCTGCTAAGTAAACAAAATAATAGCCTTAATGAAAATTTGCAGAAATTACTCAATAAAAAATATATTTTAGTAGTTGGAAGTTTAGTGCCTCATAAAAATATCAAAACTATCATTGCAGCTTTTGATTTATTGATAAATTCTATTCATGATGATATATATTTAATTTTTGCAGGTAATAAAGGTTGGGACTCAGAAACTGATAACTTGATAGAATCTAATAAAATGTATGGCAAGCTCATACAAATATTAGGTTCAGTGACCGATGCTCAACTAGATTTTCTCTATCAAAATTGTTACTGTTTAGTTCAAGCCTCCTTTTATGAAGGATTTGGATTACCTGTGGTGGAAGCACTACAACACTGTAAACCTGTAATTGCTAGCAATGGTGGCTCTTTGCCTGAAGTCGGAGGTGATTTTTGTAGATATTTCTCTCCTACCCAACCAACAGAACTGTATGAGGCTTTAAAAGAGCTACTTGATTCAGAGATTTACTACAATAGTTTAGTAGATCGCGTCAGAAATGAGTATATACCATTCTCATGGCAAGAATCTGCTGAGGAGTTCCTCTCTTGTTTGTATTATTAAATTCAGTTTAAATTAAAGCTTAAAAATTTGTTGGTTAATCTATGTGTTTTGCCTAAGAGACTCACAGATACAACAACCTACGCTTTAAATATTATTACAAATCTGCAATCTATAAAACTGACATTATTAACTTCGTAGTTAATTTCTGAGTATTAATGCTATGAAATTTCAATAAAATTAAGATTAAACCCCGATTTACAAAATTAAGCTATTCACCTATTATTTGTTACATAAACTGCTATAAACCTATTTATTGTCAGTAATAATTATGGGAAAATACCAAAATTAAGCAATTAAGCTTTATATAAAAAACTAAAAAGTAAGTAAAAAATTAATTATGTTAGATAAAATATCACAAACCAAAAAAGCTATATTGAATCTATTAAGATTATGGAAAAAAGCAGATGTTATAAGCTTGAACATTAAAACTTTCGGCTATGAATATGCTCGTACTTTACGCGAACAATTAACAATACCTAGTAATTTATCACCGCAAAAAATAAATTTGCAATCTAAAGCTTGTCAACAAAATGATATTGAATCACATTGGTTTTTCTACTGGTGTCAGGAGATGAAAATTCCTGTAGCATACCATCGAAAATTGTGGGAATTTTGCTATATTTTACAAGCACTATATGAATACGATTTACTTACTCCTGGACGTAAAGGTTTAGGTTTTGGTTGTGGTGAAGAACCTCTGCCAAGTATTCTTGCTGCTTATGATATTGCGATTACGGCTACAGATTTAGATCCAACAGCATCAGCTGCACGGGGGTGGATAGAAACTAAACAAAATATGTCTTCTTTAGAAAAGATATTCCGTCCTGAGTTATGTACAAAAGAACTATTTACTAAAAATGTGAGTCTAATGTATGTTGATATGAATGCCATTCCTGCTTACCTAGAAGGTGAATATGATTTCTGCTGGTCTGCTTGTGCATTAGAACATCTAGGTAGCATTAAAAATGGACTTCTATTTATCGAAAATTCTTTAAAAACTCTAGTCCCTGGAGGAATAAGTATACAGACGACAGAATTTAATTATTTAGAAGAAGAAGAAACTATTGACAACAAAGGGACAGTACTTTTTAGAAAAAAAGATTTTGAACAAATTGCTAAAAAACTAACTGGGGCAGGACATCAAGTAGCACCCCTAGATTTCAATATTGGTTCTTGTGTGTTAGATAAATTTATTGATATTCCTCCATACTATAGTCAAGTTCATGATATACCACAAGAAGCACATTTAAAACTATTAATTGATCGCTTCGCTTCCACATCCTTTGGTATGATTATCAGAAAAGCTACGTAAGAAGCTAGGATTTTTAAGTTTCCGTAGTATTTTGTATCTAATTTTTAAGAATTTGTATAAAAAATAAGTGTTTTATAAGTATTATAGGCAAATAAAAAAATACTAAATGAATATAGTAGATAATGTTTCCTCTAATCAATTAATTATTAACTTATCTATTCTCTTGCCTCAACCAACGGGTATAGGCAACTATGCTCAAAACCTTTTTCCTTATTTAAAATCTTTGCAACCCACTCTATTAGTAGCGCAAAAATATCCCGATTTTGCCTGCTATCCAATCCCGTCAAACTTAACACCAGATCACGGCACGAAAGGTCATTTTAACCGCCTGATTTGGACACAATTTCAACTACCACAAATATATAAAAACCTGAAATCGAGTCTTTTATTCTCCCCGTTACCGGAAGCGCCCCTTTATAGTAGTTGTCGTTTTGTCGTCACATCTTTTGATCTGATACCGTTGCGTTTTGCTAAAGGCTCCTCACCACTCACAGCCTACCACCGCTACTATACGCCCCAAGTTTTTAATCAAGCACAACATATTATTTGCATATCTCAAACTACGGCTAAAGACATTACTGATTTTTACCAAATTCCCGCTAGTAAAATTACTCCGATTCCTTTAGCGCACGATCGCACTCACTTTTACCCTCTTAATCTACCTACCCGCAACTACTTTCTCTACGTTGGTCGCCAAGACCCATACAAAAACATCCAGCGGCTCATCAGTGCTTTTGCTGCGTTACCTAATTGCAAGGACTACGAACTATGGTTAGTAGGGCCAAGTGATTCGCGTTACACTCCAACTTTAACAGCGCAAGTTGCAGAACTAGGTATAACTAATCAAGTGAAGTTCCTTGACTATGTACCGTATAGCGAATTGCCAAAAATCATCAATGAAGCGATCGCTCTGGTTTTCCCCAGTCTCTGGGAAGGTTTTGGTTTACCTGTTCTAGAAGCGATGGCTTGTGGTACTCCCGTGATTACCTCCAATCTCTCCTCTTTACCTGAAGTGGCTGGCGATGCAGCAATTCTGATCAATCCCTACAACACCGGAGAAATTACAGAGGCAATGCAGGCGATCGCCACTAATTCAGAATTGCGATCGCGCCTTTCTAGCCAAGGTATTACTCACTCTCAACAATTCAGTTGGGAAAAAACAGGAAAAGCAACCAGCGAAGTTTTATCCCGCTACCTGTAAAAGATAACCTAACGCCAGAATTTAGATGTAAGGATTTTGGATTTTGTCAATTTTTCAGATTATCTTGACTAATGACTTATAACTAATCCTCAATCCTTATGAAAGCACTAATTCTCTCAGGCGGGAAAGGTACACGTCTACGTCCTCTCACTTATAGTGGGGCAAAACAACTCGTACCAGTTGCGAATAAACCTGTTTTATGGTACGGCATTGAAGAAATGGTCGCTGCTGGTATTACTGATATTGGTATCATCATCAGCCCGGAAACGGGGGCAGAAGTCCAAGGAAAAACCGGAAATGGAGAACACTTTGGAGCGAACATCACATACATCATACAAGACCAGCCACTTGGACTTGCTCACGCAGTCCAAATCGCCCGTCCCTTTTTAGGTGATTCTCCCTTTGTCATGTACTTGGGCGATAACCTCATTCAACTAGGGGAGTTACATTACTTTTTGCAACAATTTAGTCAGCAACAGCCAGATGCTCTGATTCTATTGCGTTCGGTTGCCAACCCTAGCGCCTTTGGTGTGGCTCAGGTAGATGAGACAGGACGAGTATTACAGCTAATTGAAAAACCCAAAGTTCCTCCTTCAAATCTGGCATTGGTAGGAGTTTATTTCTTTTCTCACCTCATCTTTGATGCGATCGCAAATATCCAACCTTCCGCCAGAGGCGAACTAGAAATCACTGATGCTATTCAATACCTCATTAATCAGCAAAAGCAAGTTTTAGCATACAATCTCAAAGGTTGGTGGTTAGATACTGGTAAGAAAGATGACTTATTAGAAGCTAACCGATTGATTCTCGATACCTATCTGACAGCATCAGTTGCAGGCGAAATCGATGCCCAAAGTCAGATTATTGGACGAGTCCAAATCGGTGCAAAATCTAAAGTAATTAACTGCACAATTCGGGGGCCAGTGGTGATTGGTAGCAATTGTCATTTAGAAAACTGCTTTATTGGGCCTTATAGTAGCATCGCTAACAATGTCACACTCATTGATACCGATTTAGAACACAGTGTTATTTTAGAAAGTGCTAAAATTGCCGGAATCCATCAGCGCATTATTGATAGTGTGATTGGACAAAGGGCACAATTGAGTCTTGCACCCCGTCGCCCCAAAGCCTTGCGATTTCTTATTGGCGATGACTGTCAAATTGAATTAACGTGATTTACTTGTTAAAAACGGAAAAACCACAGTCAAAATTATTATTCTGATACCTGTAAAATACAAGTGTTAAATTACTCCCACAATTAAAACTGTGGCACGTTACTTATAATATTAATGAGCATTGTATATACCAGAATTCCCGAAGTTCTACAATTTGAACCTCAAGTATTTGCAGACGATCGCGGGTTCTTTTTTGAAGCCTACAACCATCGAAAATTTGCCCAAGAGACAGGTATTATTGCAAATTTTGTCCAAGATAACCACTCTTGCTCTAAGCAAAACGTTCTGCGTGGGCTACACTACCAAATCCAACAACCCCAAGGTAAACTCATCCGTGTTGTTGTTGGTACTATCTTTGACGTAGCCATAGATATTAGAAAAAGCTCTCCTACATTTGGTAAATGGGTAGGTTCTGAACTCAGTGCTGAGAACAAGCGGCTACTGTGGATACCATCAGGCTTTGCTCACGGCTTTCTCGTGCTTTCAGAAATAGCTGAAGTTCTCTACAAAACTACAGATTACTACGCGCCCCAAAGCGATCGCACAATTCTATGGAACGATCCAGATTTAGCTATAGATTGGCCTCTGAGTGCGCCACCGATTTTATCAGCTAAAGACCAAGCCGGTAAATCTTTGAGAACTGCTGAAATATTTGATTAAGCTTGATGATTGCCTTAGCTTTGAGAACTAATTAGGATGAGTCAATCAATTTTGCTGATTGGTAGCAACGGTCAAGTGGGTAAGGAACTGCAACAAATACTCCCATCCTATGGCGATCTTATCTCAGTAGAACGCCCGATAGTAGACCTTGCCCAACCCGATACCCTCCGCAACGTTATCAGATCAAAACAGCCCCAAATCATCATTAACGCCGCTGCTTATACTGCTGTGGACAAAGCAGAAAGCGAACCCGAACTTGCTACTGCTATTAATGCTACTGCACCGCTAATTATTGCCCAAGAAAGCCAAAAATTAGGAGCTTTTCTAATTCATATTTCGACCGATTACGTTTTTGATGGCAATGGGTGTAGCCCTTACCAAGAAACCGATGTGACTAATCCCTTGAGTATTTATGGTAAAACCAAACTCGCTGGAGAAGAAGCTATTCGGGAAACTTGCAACCATCACCTCATCCTTCGTACCGCTTGGGTTTATGGAACCTTTGGCAAAAGTAATTTTGTCAAAACCATGCTGCGACTAGGTTCAGAACGCCAAGAACTCCGTGTCATCGCCGATCAAATTGGTAGCCCAACTTGGGCACAAGATATAGGCGCAGTTATAGCCCAGATGATTCCCCAGTTAACCCTAGAAATTAGCGGCACTTATCACTACACTAATAGCGGTGTTGCTAGCTGGTATGACTTTGCCGTTGCCATTTTTGAAGAAGCCCAACAGCTAGGCTTCCCTTTGAAAATTGAACGTATTGTCCCAATTACAACTGCCGAATATCCCACATCAGCCCGTCGCCCTGCTTATTCCGTCCTTGCTTGTGGAAAAATTTCAGCACTTGTCGGGACTTATCCCCCCCATTGGCGACAAAGACTCCGGCAAATGCTTAAGAATCTGAAAATCGGGCAATAGGGCATAAAACATTGTTAATTAAATTTCTCCCCTATTGCCTATTGCCTATTGCCTATTGCCTATTGCCTATCCTTTTTGACTTTTCAAAACTCCCGTCTCTTGTTGTATGGGCAAGACATCTAAAATATCAGTTTGGGAACAATATTTTAAATCTTCATGGCAGTCAAGACGCAACAATCGTTGGCCGTGACTAGCTTGGTGAAGTAATCCCAATAAGTTATCTTGCCATTGAGAGTAAAGAGCGATCGCACTTATTACTTCATCATTACCAGCGAGTTCTTCTGGTGACAACGTAGTTTGTTGTAGCAGACTATGAGCGATCGCACCTGCACAAACTGTATCTTCTAAAGAAAAACTACCTTCCCAACCAGAACCGACAATCCACACTGTTTCTGGTTGCAACTCTAGGAGAAATCGCACCACCGCCGCCCGGTTAATCAAGGCTGCTGCTAATAGATTTGGCGAATCTTGTACCCGTTGTAAGGCACGAGTGCCATTGGTGGTACTGATAAACAAGCGACGCCCTTGCACTAATTCTGGTGTGCAGTCGAGGGGAGAGTTACCCAACTCAAAGCCAGCTACTTTCGCGCCACCGCGTTCTCCAGCCCGCAGACGTTTTTCAGAAGGCCATTTTTCGCTAACTTCAATTAACTGATCTAAATCGCTGAATACTTGTACAGCTTCGCCTCCAGCTGCCAGAACTGTCGCTATTGTGCTAGTGGCTCGCAAGACATCGACTGCGATCGCACATTCTGGCGCTTTACCCGTTGGAGTCAATTCAGGAGTGTGGTATACGAATAGCTTCACGCGCTGGATACACCTAGTTTAATACTACTGTCGCAAATAACATTCTACCTAGTTGATGTCACTAACTATAGTCACAATTATTTGCAAAGTATTTTTTAGCATCAAAATGCACGATGTAACCCATTCAATACAAAAATACTCAAAAAGTCCATTTTTATGCTTTAAGACTTTCAGATTTGCTGCATTATCCTGTAATCTAAAACAAGAACAGACTTTCTAAAGCTGTATTTGGCATTCTAAGTTAGCACCACTACGCATCCTGACTCAACTTGCCAAAGAAAAACTAAAACTTTTACCTCCACTTTGCTCATCCCAAATCGAAAATCGCTATGGCACCTTTACCCGACTACCGCCCCAAACAACTATCTGTAGGCCCGTTAGAAGCGGAAATTTTAAATATCATCTGGGAACTTGGTTCAGTCACAGTGAAGGATGTACACGATCGCATCCTCGCCGATCCCAACCGCGAATTAGCGTATACTTCTGTCACCACAGTTTTACGTCGCCTCACTGATAAAGGTTGGCTAGCCTGCGATAAAAAAGAGCGGGCATTCTACTGGCGACCAATGCTGAGTAAGCAGCAATCAGATGTTATCAAAGCTCACGAGCAGTTACAGCGATTTTTGGCAGTTGGGAACCCCGATGTTGTTGCTGCCTTTGCCGATAGTCTAGATGAAGCAGCTAGTGAGCAAATAGCAGCGATCGCCAAACGCATTCAATCTGCACGCCAGGCCAGGGAGGAAAAATGATGCATCTAATAATGATTTTGAATGCTTTGGCAGTTGCCTGGTGGTTAAGATCCTCTTGGAATCAACATCAAGGCAGTTGGAGTCGGCGGTGGCAGCGATCGCTATTTTTGTTTCTCTTCCCGCCCTTGTTAATTTTCATGACTGCGATCGCTGTGCTGTTCATGGGGCCTCAAGGGCAAATGGGCGGCATGTATACAGGCTCAATTAGCTATTTACTAGCATTAATTTATTTGGCATTTTTTGCCATTTCATGTATTAAACTTGCCTTCCAGGGTTGGCAGTCTGTAGAATCTGCCCGTAACTGTCCTTTAGTGAATGTTGGCGATAGACGAGCCAGACTGCTGCAAACAGGCGCGTTGTTTGCAGGTCAAATCGGTTTTTGGCAACCAGAACTAGTGGTTAGCCAAGGATTAGTACAAACTCTCTCACCGGCTCATTTAGAAAGCGTCTTAGCCCATGAGCAAGGGCATCACTATTATAGGGATACGTTCTGGTTTTTCTGGCTGGGTTGGGTGCGTTCTTGCACTGCATGGTTGCCGAATACAGAGCCTTTGTGGGAAGAACTGTTAGCTTTGCGCGAACTCCGTGCTGACGGTTATGCTGCATTGCAGGTAGACCCTCTGGTGCTAGCAGAATCACTTTTATTAGTAGTTAGTAGCAGCCCAGTTTTATCAGAAATTTGCTGTGCTGCATTGGGTTCCTCTGGTGCAGATCGCTTAGAACAAAGAGTAGAAGCTCTATTAGCACCACCAGAACCAACCCCAGAAGCTCAATTACAATCCTGGCATGGCTTTCTGTTGGCGTTCCTGCCTCTACTGACTGTGATATTTCATAGTTAAATTGAATTTATAGCAGGGAACAGGCAATAGGCAACAGACTTGCAAGTGTCTTGATGTCGGCGTTTTACGATCAGTTTATGTTCTAAACTATATTTCAACTGCTATAAAAAGCTACTACAGCTCAAAGCTGCAACGGTAGCGACATTGGTTATGTCTGTAGCGATGTCGGTTACGACGATCGCGATGAAAACTTTATTCGCCCCTACACTATTACTCTTCTTCTAGAGAGGCAGTCCAGTAAAAGTAGTTGACAAGATGCACAGTTTTTGCGGAGTG
>NZ_JAYGHD010000367.1:0-18048 GCF_034932245.1 Nostoc sp. UHCC 0251 | reverse complement strand
TTTAGTTTTTTATTTCTATACCCTATACCCCACACCCCACACCCTTCTTTGTAATATGCTAGATCCTTATCCTGGCGCAAGGCCAAAGTTTTAAGCTAATGTACCAAATGATTGCTCACAAGAGTACAATTAGCGAAATAGACAAAACCCACCTACGTAACCTTTAAAGCCTATCAATTCGCGTAGGTAAACGAGAGTTTGTATAGCATAGCGCAGCTATACTGTGTCGGGACAGCCAAGACAGGGGAAGAAAAGAACTTGATTTTCTTACCATAAACCCTGCAAATTTTCTTTGTTGAACTACTAACCATCTCTCACAAGCATAGAAGCGCAGTATTTCAAAAGGTATAAGATACAACGTTTCGTAATCTTGACTTTCTTTAATATTTATTTCTATCGACTGTTGTAGCTAAAACCTTGTTGGATGTAAAATTAACCACAATTCCAAAAACAATTTCAATTTGTTTTATAACCACAGCAATTTTTAGTTCAGAAATTAGTAAGATGCCTTTGTTTTTCTTGATACCACTGTGTACTGGTTTAGCCATTGGCTACTTTGTTAAAAAGAGTAGTGATGAAATTGCATATCTTGCAGGTGTATTTGCAGCTATTAGTTTTATTTTCAGTTTAGTATTAGCACCTTGGCAGATTCAGTTTGGATTGTTAATCGTTGTCTTAATGATTACTAACAGGCTTTTGCATGAAAACGAGTCCAAGCAAACTAAAGCTACGAGACAAGAACCTAGAGAAATTAAATAATCCCAGCTAACACGAACTAATTTTTTAACCTTAGGAACGTGAATTAAATAAAATGCCAAACTTCATCTTGTATCTAGCTTCCCTCTCCTTTATAAGGAGAGGGATTGAGGGTGAGGTAAGCTGTCGGACATAAATTCTATGTTATTTAATTCTGATTGCTTAAACTGCTGAAAATTATAAGACAGCTAACCCATCAATGTCCTTAAAAATGGAAATTGGTAATTTCTTTATGGAAACTTCTTCTATATTAAGTATGGTCTTGACCACTTTAGACTCGTTTTTTAAATGGAATATTTTCTAATAATAGCAAGCTTAATCTTTTCCTTTAGCCCAAGAATGCTATGGTTCCGTATTGTTGAGATTTTCCATCTGTAAGGTGATACCAAGATTTAAAAGTATACTTACAATCAATCGTAGTATCAAATAAAGTTTGATAAGAGAATTGAGAAATAGATTTTTCCAGCTTACTTGGTGTCTAAGTTAACTTTCAGCTAAGTTTTGTCTAAGATATCTGAATTTAAAGATTTTCGTGGATAAATAAAAAACGATTCAGACTCTTAATTAACATCTATATACTACTGGTAGTATTTTTTTATACTAAAGCAGCGGCATTTACGCTGTTGTTAAAGTTTCAATTTTGCTTTCTCAAACTCTTAGCTTTCCACTTCTACAGTCTGATCATAAATCGCTACTTCTGCAAGTTTATTAGCCAAAAAGGGGTATATAAATTTACAAATTCTTAAAAATAAAGATTTATCGAGAAGAAAATGTAGATATTATAAAGTTTTTGTTTAAGTATATTTTCTTAAAATGAATTTTTGATGAAGTATGGCGATAAATTTGCAACACTGTTTACTCGTGGTATTCTAGTAAGTGATTATATGTAAAAATAAAGTTTGAGATAAAGCTCTAGTTAAAATTACATATAGTTAAGAACAATCAAACAACACAGTACTAAGACCATGTAAAAACATCTCAAATCCACTTAATTCAACGTAAGCTGCTAGTTGATCACCAAATAGTAGTTTACATTAGCAGTTAGTCTAGCCAAAAGCTCCATTTTGATATTAAGTAATTCTACTTAATAGACCGTAAATTGCGTTACTATAGAGTTATCTGTCGATGGTTCCTGCTCTCAGGCAGACTTCTTTTACTCATTCTGTTCCGATGTCTAAGAAGAGCATGTATACACACTCAATTTAAGTACAAATTTTTATTAATCGGCTTAGTTTCGAGTCGAGGTTGCAGATATATCTGTGTAATCCGAGTTCAGTATCAGCGATGTCTCACTGCTAAAGTTTGTCAAGAAATTTGTGGCAGAGCACTCAATCTTGCCTATGTCTGCATCTACTATTACATAGATATTGCGATCGCCTACGGCGGGCGGATACACCATCGCCCTAAAATGAGTCTGGAAGCATAACTCGCTGACACCGAAGATATCTGCAATTCCCAATTGGGCAAAACTTAAATTAATTGTGCCAATGTGTAACCCAGCAAGCAACTTGAGCATACTCTACTCCGAGAATATCGGGCGCTGCAATAATACAGCAACCCTCCTACAAACTGCATAGTATTTAGTTGCCAATTCTTAGACATGAGCTTCGATGATCATCTAGATATCAGTAACTTCAACAGAACCCTCTTAATTATGTTGTCTATTTACTGAAGTGGAAGTCGAATTGTACAGAAGGTGTGACCGAAATCCGAAACGTTCAAAACAATGGGCTGTTTACTGCCCGGCTCATACCTACTATCTCGATTGAGGCAAATGTCCTATGAAATCCATGTCGCAAATTTCAAACTTTAAAATAATTCCTTATATAATTTTATTTGTCAGTATTTTATTTAGTATTTCTGGGCAATTGCTGATGAAGCATACCATGAGCCATACAAATGAGGGACTATTTGATTGGTTATTTCTTCAAAAATTAGCATTAGCTATTACTGTTTATTGCTTGGGAGTAATCAATTGGATATTGGCTCTACGATCTGTAAAATTGAGTATTGCTTATCCCCTGACTAGTTTAAATTATGTCGGGATACTTTTCGGCTCCTACTACTTTTTTAATGAAGAGATTACACTAACTCGAATAGCAGGAGTAATAACTATTTTTTTGGGTGTTCTTTTAGTAGTTATTCCATTGAAAAAATCTACATCAATTTATAGTAAATCTCATCAGGAAGATTGACAAATGAACATCATTACTTGGCTAGTTTTAATGCTTGTAGTTTTATTTGGAACAACAGCTAATCTATCACTAAAGTATGGGCTTTACATTTCTAGCCCTACGGAAGGAGGAAGCGCATCTATCCAAAATTTGTTGTTGTCTCGTTACTTTTGGATTTGGTTTATCTGCTATACATTTATGACTCTATTGTGGCTTTATGTATTGCGAACAATTCCTCTGAGTCAAGCATTTCCAGTTCTAGGATTAATGTATGCACTTATACCAATTGCTTCTCATTCTCTTCTAAAAGAGAAGGTTATGTTTAGCCAGTGGGTAGGAATTTCCATCATCATAACTGGTGTAATTCTTGTTGTAAACTAATAGCTAAATTGTTAGACAGCAAGACTATTAATATTAAAATTTTCTGAAAATAAATCTCAAAGACATCCCTACAAAAATCTAAATTAAATTTATGAATATAGGCATCATTGGCGGGGGTATAACTGGCCTAGTATTAGCCCAACGTCTTTCCAATCAAGGACATAAAGTAACTGTATTCGACAGCAACAAGCAGCTTGGGGGACTAACTACTTATCATGATTATGGGTTGTTTACCTGGGATCGGTTTTATCACGTTATCCTCCCTTCTGATACTCATTTAATAAATTTCCTCAGAGATATTGGACTTGGAGATAAACTGCGCTGGCATCGAAGTTTAACGGGCTTCTACGATAATCAAAAATTTTACTCTATCAGTAACTCTATAGAATTTCTCCGCTTTCCTTTGTTTGGGCTTATAGGTAAAATCAGATTAGCTTTTACTCTCTTGTATGGTTCGCGTCTTAATAATTGGCGGCGCTTAGAGAAAATTTTAGTTGAAGATTGGCTATTAAAACTCGGTGGCAAAAGCACATACGAGAAACTCTGGAAACCCTTGCTTCTATCCAAATTAGGAGAGAACTATAAGCGAATATCAGCAGTTTTTATCTGGGCTTATATCAAACGGTTGTTTTCAGCGCGGGATTCTTCATTAAATAAGGAACAACTTGGTTATGTCTCAGGCGGTTACAAAACCGTTTTTGACCATATAGAAAAATTAATTTACGCGGCTGGAGGTCATATCCATACAGGTGTTGCGGTGGAATATATCGCACCTCATCCAGAGAGTGGAATGTGGGTAGAATATCAGGGCAAAAAGGAACATTTTGATAAGGTCATCTTTACTGGCCCAGTTAATATTTTGCAACAGGTTGCTGCCAATGAACTGGTGAAAGTTTCAGACACTGGTGAAACAGTAGAATATCTGGGCGTAATCTGCATGGTACTTATTACTCGTAAGGCTCTAGTTCCTTATTACGTAGTAAATATTGCCGATAGGAATGTTCCTTTTACTGGAGTCATCGGTATGAGTAACCTAGTTTCTTTGCAAGAGACAGCAGGATATCACATGACATTCCTACCAAAATATATACTTTCCACCGACCCGTTATTAAAACAGCCAGATGATGAATTGCGCCAAGTATTTTTCCAGGGTATACGTTTGATGTTCCCAGAACTCAAAGCAGATGATATTGTCGCAGCACACATTAATCGAGCTATTAAAGTACAGCCGCTACAAGTTTTAAATTATTCAAGCCTTGTTCCAAAAGTGAGTACTGAAAACGATGATTTTTTTGTCGTCAATACCTCACAGTTGGTCAATGATAGCGTCAACAACAACGCAGTCGTCCGCCAGGTCGATGAATTTCTCAAGAAATCAATATTACTGAATTCTTGAAATTTGAGAATGAATGATATTTTGAAAATTACACGAGGTACTTATGAGTCTTTTTGTTCTTTTACCCGCATACAATGAGCAAGAATCAATTCGCCCCTTGTTCAAAAAGTTTCAGGCATTGCAGGAAATCTCTAATATGGACATAAGGTTGATTCTTGTTGATGATGGTAGCAGGGATACAACTGCTCAGACTGCAATAGAAGAATCTCAATCGTTAGGGATATCGCTAAAATTAGTCCAACATCCCAAAAATGCTGGTTTAGGTCAAGCAATTAAAACAGGTTTCACGACTTTTTTAGAAATTTCTAAAGAAGGCGATTTTTTAGCCGCGATGGATTGCGACAACACTCAGCCACCAGAACTGTTGATAAAGATGTATGACACCATGATAGCTGGTAGCTATGATATTGCGATCGCATCTAGATATCGCAAAGGCTCTAAAGTCATAGGCTTATCAAAATTTAGAGAGATAATGAGTTACGGAGCCAGCTGGCTGTTTAGAATTGCCGCCCGTGTACCAGGCGTAAGAGATTACACTTGTGGCTACAGGCTGTATAACCGTACTTTCGTTAGCAAGCTAGATATGTATTATGGCGAGAGTTTATTCACTGAAAGTGGATTTGCTTGCATGATAGATTTATTGCTGAAAGCCAAACCGCTCAAACCAAAAATCGTAGAAATTCCAATGGTTTTGAGATATGACGAAAAGCCGAGTGCCAGCAAAATGAAAATTATTAAAACTATTACTCGAACTCTAAAGCTATTGTTTAAGAATTTAACATCGCCAGCGCCAACTGCTGCTAATGTAGGTCAGACTTTCAATCAGCAAGAAACAGCAAGAATTCCACTGAAAATAACAAATCGTAAATAAACCTGAGAAGGAATAGAGTCTCACCAAGAATTAACTGGATGGAAAAATGATCATTTATCAACAGTATCATTCTAGGGATGAGCAAGGCATAAATCAAAAATAAGTTTGATTAAATTGTTGCTTCTACCAATATATGTGGATATTCTTTCCTAATAGTTTAAGAAATTGGAAGACAGTCTAAGGCTGCCTTCCAATTATTTGTGTATGAATATTTTCACTTTCTAGTTTGCTCATTCTCTGCATCTAAAACATTACACCCAGTATTGCAACTAATTCTCTAAACATTCTCTTCATTAATTACCAGAGTACAACTATGACATAGATAATTTGAATATTTTGCTTCATGCCAAGGTCAGTAACAGTGATAATATATCCTAATAACGCATCAACATCTTTAATAGCTTTAGCAGTAAGTCGAACTTTTCCAGTTGGTGTTTGTGTCCAAGAACATGCGGGAATTGGAAAACCATGAGCAAAACTGTGTCTGACTTGCAAAATATCGTTTAGCATCTGTCGAGTTGCGAGTGCATTCATGCTTCTTTTTGACCAAACCCAATCGTTGATAGGGTCATAGCTAGTATTACGAACTCATTTGTGATATTCCTTTTGTAGGTAAAACAGTCCCTGCGGGTATTAGCAATGCTGTGGAACTTTTACCCCTATTGTCGCAAAATGAAACTGTATTCTATCTCGAATCTACATGATAGCGATCGCTCTCCAAAGGGCTTACTTAAATATTTCACTCATGCTTAAGAAGGAAAAGTAAGTTTCCCAGGTGAGGAAACCCCTACTACTTAATTGCCGACTCTGACTTTCACTGATTTGTTAGACTGAACACACCAGGATTTTTCAGTCAAATCTCTGAACTACGCCAGCAGACGAGGCTACACATGCTTACAAGTACGCTACTTCTCTCAAATCAACTTCCCACCCTGCAATATTCCTCCACACCAGAGCGTTTCGATGAAACCTGGGAAGCCCCCTTGGCTACCCTCCTGGGACTAGGACGCGCCGCTGGCGCTGACTTCATCGAATTATTTTTAGAGCGTCGCAACTATATTAGTTGTCTTGCAGAAGACGACTCCATAACTAGTATTTCACCCAGTCTGTCTACAGGCGCGGGAGTCAGAGTATTTCGCGGCAAAGCTGATTGCTACGTCAGCACCAATGACCTTTCTTTTTCGGGTTTGAAAGCAGCCTTAGAAAAAGGTCTTTCTATCCTGGGATTACAATTACCCACTCCTAAAGCTTTCATCCCAGAAATCAACCTAGAATTATTGAGAGATTACGCCACCAAAAGAGGTAAAGATGCCTGGCTACCAGTGTGTAGTTCCATCCGAGAAATGGGAGAAGTCCTCCTTGATGGTACTGCTCACTTGAAGCAAAAAGCTAGCCACGTCCAATCACGCCGTGCTACCTATTTCCGGGATTGGCAAGAAGTCTTAATCGCCGCCAGTGACGGTACTTTTGCCCGTGACATTCGCCTCACCCAGTCAGTAGGATTTAACCTGTTGTGTGCTGATGGCGCTAATCGTGCTTCCATCGGTGAACGCGCTGGTAATACCAGTGATGCTAACTTCTTGAGAACTTGGGATTCTCAACAAGCTGCGGAGAAAATAGCAGAATCCGCCGGCAAAATGCTTTATGCCGATTACGTAGAATCGGGTACTTACCCAATTATTATGGCCAATCACTTTGGCGGGGTAATCTTCCACGAAGCCTGCGGACACTTATTAGAAACCACCCAAATTGAACGCAATACCACTCCCTTTGCTGACAAAAAAGGCGAAAAAATTGCCCACGAAAGTTTGACAGCCTGGGATGAAGGACGCTCTGAAAATGCCTTCGGGACTATTGATATGGATGACGAAGGTATGCCTGCTCAAAGAACCTTATTAATTGAAAAAGGCGTTCTGAAAAACTTTTTAGCAGATAGAACAGGTTCTGCACGCACCGGACACCCCAGAACTGGAAGTGGACGCCGCCAAAATTATACCTTTGCAGCTGCTAGCCGGATGCGTAATACTTACATTGATTCTGGCGAATATAGCATTGATGATTTATTTGCCTCTGTTGATAAAGGTATTTACTGTAAAAAGATGGGTGGTGGTAGCGTCGGTGCTACAGGCCAATTTAATTTTGGTGTTGATGAAGCTTATTTGATTGAAAATGGCAAAATCACCAAACCACTAAAGGGGGCAATTCTTATCGGTGAAGCCAAGGAAATTATGAATAAAATTTCTATGTGTTCCCAAGATTTGGAAATTGCACCAGGTTTTTGTGGCTCCGTTAGTGGCAGTATTTACACCACAGTAGGACAACCCCATATTAAGGTTGATTCTATTACCGTCGGTGGAAGATAATAATTTTAGATTTTAGATTTTGGATTTTGGATTGTGAATGATCAGGATATTACGTCAATAAAAAGCTACGAGACAAATATAAGTCATAAGCTAAACCACATCTAGCATAATACTCAGTTGTAGGGTGGGCGTCTCGCCCGCCCAAGAAATACAAGCAAATTTTATGTGGAAAAGCTTAACATCCAAAATCCAAAATCTAATATCCAAAATAAAATTGCTTCCAATCCAAAATCGTTCGACTGAGCGACTTGTGCCGAGCGAAGCCGAGGTAAGTCGAAGTCTAAAATTCAAAATCCAAAATTGACTATGCCAAATATCAATGAGATTGCAAATTCTGCCAAGGACAATGCTGATAAGCTTGGTATTAAGAAATTCGACATTTATGGCTCAACAGTAGATGATACTAGCGTGCAAGTAGACCAAGGTGAGCCAAAACAAGTTAAAGCCTCAAATCGGTCTGGTGTTACTGTTCGTGTCTGGAATGAAGAGAATACAATGGGTGTCACTAGCACCACAGATGTAGACCCCAAGGGACTGGAATTAGCTTTGAAAACTGCCTATGAAGCCAGTTTCTTTGGTGTTAAGGAAAATGTTCCCGATTTTAGTCCAGAAGCCACTGTTCCTATTCCAAATAAACCTCAGGATAAGACACCTCAAGCACCTGTTGCTAAACTCATCGAAAGACTGTTGATAGCTGAGAAAGAATTACTGGCAGCTCATCCAGCAATTAAAGGTGTACCTTATAATGGGTTATCGCAAAGAGACATTGACAGATTTTATCTAAATAGTGACGGTGCAGTAAGAACTGAATCTCACTCTTTAGCATCAGTTTATCTTTATAGCAAAACTGAGGAAGAAGGAAAAAAACCTCGCAGTGCAGGTGCTTTTAGAATCAACCAAAGTTTAGATAATCTAGACATCAATGGTTGCATCAAAGAAACCGCAGATAAAACTATCAGTCACTTGAACTATGAGAAAATCAAAACTGGTAAATATCGGGTTGTTTTCTCACCGGAAGCTTTCTTAAGTCTGTTGGGTGGTTTTTCTAACTTGTTCAACGCTCAAAGCATTTTGGACAACCAAAGCTTATCTACTGCTGATGATTTAGGCAAGCAAATTGCTTCTCCTCTGCTTTCGGTTTTTGATGATGCACTTCACCCAGCTAACGTAGGTGCAGAAACTTTTGATGGTGAAGGAACTCCTACTCGTCAGATTTCACTGATTGAAAATGGTGTTTTAAAAAGCTTTCTCCACAGTGCCGGCACTGCAAAAAGGTTCAATACCCAGCCAACAGGTAATGCCAGTATTGGGGCAAAAGTCAGCGTTAGTCCCAATTTTTATCACGTTTTTTCAACAGCAACTTCTGAAGAAGAGTTAAGTTTAGACACTGCTGAAAATGTGATTTTTATCGATGATTTGCAAGCTCTTCATGCTGGAGTTAAAGCCTTGCAAGGTTCCTTTTCTTTGCCGTTTGATGGTTGGCTAGTTAATAAGGGTGTCAGGACGAGTATTGAGTCAGCAACTGTTGCTGGCGATTTCTTGGAACTCTTAAAGTCGATTATTTATGTAGAAAAAGAGCCAGAGTTAACGCCAGGGGGAGTTTGTCCGAAAATCTGGGTTAATGAACTGTCAATTACTGGTGAGTAAAATTTAAAAAGTAGAGAGTTAGGAGTTAAATTAAACTCTTAACTCATTACTTTTGCATAATGAGTGATCATTAATATTCACCACCTACGCTAATGGCAGTATTGAATACATCAGCACCAGTTAAATCAATATTAGCCAAAACTGCGCCATTTACGTCAGTATTATATAAATGAGCGTTACTTAAATCAACGTTGGTGAGATTAGCATTATTTAGGCTAGTACCACTGACAAAGGCATCTGTGAGATTAGCAGACTTCAAATTGGCACCAGTTAAATCAGCACCTTCTAGGTTAGCACTTTCGAGGTTGGCTCCTTTTAAATTTGCATTTCTCAGGTCAACACCTATCAGATGAGCGCCTTTCAGGTTTGCTCCTGTTAAATTACATCCGAAACATTCTCTAGTTTCCAGCAAGCGCCGAACAGAGGCGGAGTTTTCTGCTTTGACGGAGAGGGGAGCAGCTAGAGATAGCGTGCCCAGTAAGGCTGCTGCCGTCAAAAAAATTCGTTTCATATTTACCTCCGACACTTCTAAAAGTCATTAAATTCTTGACTTCTACGCTCCCAGTGTCCCAAAATTTGATAATTCTGCCCTCATGCGATCGGAGGAATATATAATATCTATGAGACTAAGTATTCTTCCGTAAGATAGTCCGATGGGACTAATATCAAAAGAATGTTAGCAATAACTTTGCAGGCTACCGCAAAGGAGTTAAGAATTTCAGAGACTTTTTGCATAAGTCTTATCTGACACTAGCAAACTGCTGTTATCGAATAGGAAGTAGCATGGTATTTACTGAGTTTTGCCGCTACCTAATAAATATAGCAGCGCCATGCGAACGGCGACACCGCTAGTAACTTGCGATTGAATGAGACTAAATTCTGGGTCATCCATCAATTCAGAACTAATTTCAACACCACGGTTAACTGGGCCTGGATGCAAAACTTTGACGTTAGGTTTACAAAGTTGCAATTTTGTGCTTGTAATACCAAATAGCTGATGATATTCTCGCAAACTTGGCAGCAAATGAGCCGTCATACGTTCCTTTTGCAGGCGCAATGTCATGACAAAATCAGCATTCTGCAAAGCTGGTTCTAGCTGCCAATGTAAAAATAGTTGGGGAGTTGGGAGTGGGGAGTGGGGAGTGGGGGATGAAGAGATAATAAACTCCTGATTCCTGGCTCCTGCCTCCTCCAAGATATACTCGGCAAATAACTTGGGTAAGAGAGTTGGTGGTGCTGCCAGATGCACTTCGGCACCACTGGCAATTAAGCTCCAAATATTCGATCGCGCCACACGAGAATGGAGAATATCTCCAACAATGGCAATCTTTTTCCCCTTTAAAAGTTCCAGTCGGGGGTGATCTGGGTCAATTAGAGTGCAAATGGTAAATAAGTCTAACAGTGCTTGGGAAGGATGCTCATGTTGACCATCACCAGCATTGAGGACGCTAACTTTTACACCTAAACGATCCATTTCCGCCGCGATCGCATTTGGTACTCCTGCCTCTCGATGGCGGACTACCATAATATCAGTTCCCATCGCCAAATAGGTCTTTGCCGTGTCGAGAATTGTTTCTCCTTTAGTCATAGAGGAAGTGGCTGCGGCAAAATTCAGCGTATCTGCACTTAAGCGTTTCGCCGCCAGTTCAAAGCTGCTGCGAGTCCGGGTAGAAGATTCAAAAAATAAATTCGCCACCACCTGTCCCTGCAAGGTTGGCACTTTCTTCGTCCGCCGTGATAGCACCTCTTGAAAACTGGCCGCAGTTTGCAAAACTGTATCGTATTCAGTGGTGGTGAAGTCAGCCAGGGAAAGAATGTGATGACGATTCCAAGTGGTAGTAGGCATAGATTTTGGGGAGTGGGGACAAGAGGAGGGAGGCAGGGGAGGCAGGGGAAGCAGGGGAAGCAGGGGAAGCGGGGGAGGAGAGTTTTTCCCTCTGCCCCCCGCACCCTGCCCCTCTGCCTATTTCCCATGACCAATGCCCCATGCCCAATGCCCATTTCCTTCAAGTTGGTAAATGGAAAACGTTTAAAGCTAGAGAAATTAGGCTGAGGAATGTTAAAAACCCAATTGTATCTAGCATTGTAGTCACTAACGGGCCACTAACCAAAGCAGGGTCAAGTTTCAGGCGTGTCAAAGCCATTGGTAGTAAAGTGCCGAGTGTAACAGCCACAATTGTATTAGTTGCCATTACCATTCCGGCAATTAAAGCTACCCATCTTTCTTGGGGTCGCGCCCAAATTAAGGAAAGCAGGATCATCGTTATGGCTAAAGCTACGGCTGTACCTAAACCAGCTAGAAGTTCCTTACGGAGAATTTTCAAGGTATCTTTGGGTGTTACTTCGCCCACTCCCAAGCCGCGGATTGTCACCGTTAATGATTGAATACCAACAGTACCACCAGTGTTAGAAAAAATTGGCATGATTACTGCTAAAACTGGCACTGCGGCAATTACAGATTGAAAAGGTGCGATCGCACTGGCAGCACCAATATACATGGCCATGATGCCCAACAACCAAGGTAAACGGTTGCGGATGGTGAGTAAAGGAGAAGACAAAGCTGCTTCATCACCACTCACACCCGCCAATTTTTGGATATCTTCTGTGGCTTCCTCTTCCAAAATATCCATGACATCATCAATGGTGACGATGCCAACCAATCGGTCTTCTCGGTCAACCACAGGGATAGCAATTAAGTCGTAGCGCTGCATGATTCGCGCCACTTCTTCTTGAGGGGTTTCAGTTCTTACCTTAATGACGCGATCGCTTGCGATATCCTTGATGAAAACATCGGGAAAGGTAAACAGCAATTGACGCAGTGAAACTACTCTCACCAGCGTCCGGTTGTCATCTGTGACGTAGGCATAGTAAATCGATTCTTTGTCTTCGTCCTGACGGCGGATTTTGCTCAAGGCTTCACCTACAGTCAATCCTTGGCGCAACCGGACATATTCGGTTGTCATCACCCGCCCAGCAGTACCTTCTGGATAGCCGAGAATTGTTGCTGTTGCTTGCCTTTGCTCTGGACTCAGTTCTTGCAATAACCGTTTGATTACCCCAGCTGGTAATTCATCAAACAATTCTGCCCGTTCGTCGGGACTCATCGCTTCTACAAGTTGCGCTACCTGAACATCATGCAGAGAATTAAGTAGTTCTTCTTGAACCTCTGTTGGCAGATATTCAAATACATCAATCGCCTGAGCTTTATTGAGTAAACGAAATGCGATCGCGCGTTCTTTTTCAGGCAATTGTGTAATGTATTCTCCCACATCCACAGGTTGCAAGCGATTTAAATCCCATTTCAACTGATTTAAATCGGTAGTATCAGTCAGCAAATCACGAATATCTTGTGTGAGCATGAAATATATCTCCTAAGTCTCCCCCGCGCTGGGAGACTTCCTCGCCAGTTCAGAGGAGGTTGATACTGCCATCTGGTGGACTATTGCCCATAAAATTTCAACAACTCAATATCGATCTCTTAAGTTAAGGCATCGCTAGTCATCATCCTAACCCGGAAGAGTACTCTCCGGTAGATACTGAATATTAGAGTACTCCAAGTAAAAAAATGCTCAATTGTCATTGCGAGCGAAGCGAAGCAATCGCAAGGGCTGGGATTGCTTCGCTTCGCTCGCAATGACGGGTTTTGGATCATTTATTTTTTGGAACACTCTTATACCAATTTAATGTGAAGTTGCACATATCTTGATCCCCCTAAATCCCCCGATAAATTGGGGGACTTTGATAGATGTTTTTCCGGTTCCCCACTTTTTAAGGGGAGCCAGCGCGGTCTTCTCTACGAGACGCTGCGCGATGGGGTCTCCCCAAGTGGAGCGACTGGCGTGGGCTAGGGGGGATCGAATTCTATGCAGCTTCATAAAAAATTGGTATCAGATACCAACTTTTCATCCTGCTTATGGCTTTGAGGACGTGGTACTTTTAGTTTTGCCCCTAATCGATATCGAACCCATGCATAAACTGTTGCATACTCGATATCAAGCCCTTGCTCTTGCTTTAGCCACTCGACTATTGCACCATAGCTACTAAAACCTTT
Organism: Nostoc sp. UHCC 0251; assembly: GCF_034932245.1. Taxonomy (NCBI): domain Bacteria; kingdom Bacillati; phylum Cyanobacteriota; class Cyanophyceae; order Nostocales; family Nostocaceae; genus Nostoc; species Nostoc sp. UHCC 0251. The sequence goes on along the minus strand of NZ_JAYGHD010000367.1, from coordinate 4,409 downwards.
TCCTGTTTTTAACTCCTCCTCAAGTGCTGCGATCGCTGCTGAGTGAATTTTGCGTTTTGCTCCTGGAGCTTTTTTGATTGACAATAATTCATCTAGCCCACCTGATCTATACTTTTGCAACCACCTTGTCACAGTTGAGGTATCTTTCGCCAAGCGTTCTCCAATTTCTTGCTGCTCCTTAACCTGCTCGCTTTTTATCCACCACAACATTTGTAGTTTTTCTTTCTGAGTCCCTAAGTTAGCTGTTTGTAGACGTTTTTTAAGTTCTTCTTCGCTTTCTGCGATTTCAATCTTAAAAGGGCGGCTCATGGTTATTTTAATTTATCGAGTTTGTTTCCTCTATTATATGCAGCTTCATATTAAATTGGTATTAAGTGTTTCACATTCTCTGAAGAGCTATACAGGAAGCAGTTATTTTAGAATAAAAAACTCCACGCCACTTGCGGGATGCAGTTTTTGGGCATGGCGAAGAGTCACCAATGCCCAATGCCCTATGCCCTATGCCCAATGCCCAATGCCCTATGCCCAATGTATTCCATTGGCTACTTGTTTATTTCCACATAAACCCTCTCCAACCCTGTGGCAAAATTTATTAGAGTCCTTCCATAGCTAGTTTGCCCACATGACCGCAACCATTCCCAATCTCCCTAGTCTCTACGACCCCTTTTCCACTGAAGCCAAGTGGCAAAAATTCTGGGAAGACAACCAAGTTTACAAAGCTGACCCCAACAAAGGCGGCGAACCCTACTGCATCGTCATTCCACCGCCAAATGTCACCGGCAGTTTGCACATGGGTCACGCTTTTGAAAGTGCGTTGATTGATACCCTCGTGCGCTACCACCGGATGCAGGGACGCAATACCCTGTGGCTACCAGGAACAGACCACGCCAGCATCGCTGTGCATAGTATGCTGGAAAAGCAACTCAAAAAAGAGGGTAAGACTCGCTACGAGTTGGGGCGCGAGAAGTTTTTAGAACGCGCTTGGCAATGGAAGGCGGAGTCTGAGGGAACAATTCTTAATCAGCTACGACGCTTAGGTGTCTCGGTAGACTGGTCACGGGAAAGGTTTACCCTGGATGAGGGTTTATCTAAAGCTGTTGTCGAGGCGTTTACTCGTCTCTACGAAGAAGGCTTAATTTATCGTGGTGAATATTTAGTTAACTGGTGTCCAGCTTCTCAGTCGGCTGTGTCTGACGTAGAAGTGGAAAACCAAGAAGTTAATGGAAATCTTTGGCACTTCCGCTATCCCCTCACCGATGGTTCTGGTTTTGTCGAGGTGGCGACAACTAGACCAGAAACGATGTTGGGTGATACGGCTGTAGCGGTTAATCCCAATGACGATCGCTACAAACATCTTATTGGCAAAACTGTAACTCTGCCAATTCTACAACGAGAAATTCCGATCATTGGCGATGAATATGTTGATCCCACTTTCGGCACAGGCTGCGTGAAGATAACTCCCGCCCATGACCCGAACGATTTTGACATGGGTAAGCGTCACAATCTGCCGTTAATCAACATTATGAACAAAGACGGCACTCTCAACGCCAATGCTGGGGAGTTTCAAGGACAAGACCGCTTTGTTGCTAGAAAGAATGTGGTTTCTCGCCTAGAGGCAGATGGCTTTTTGGTGAAGATTGAAGATTATAAACATACCGTTCCCTACAGCGATCGCGGTAAAGTACCTATTGAACCTCTCCTCTCAACTCAGTGGTTCGTCAAAATTCGCCCCCTAGCTGACAACACTCTCGAATTCCTCGACCAGCAAACTTCTCCAGAGTTTGTCCCCCAACGCTGGACAAAGGTTTATCGTGATTGGCTAGTAAAACTCAATGATTGGTGTATCTCTCGCCAATTATGGTGGGGACACCAAATTCCTGCTTGGTACGCTGTCAGTGAAACAGATGGGCAAATTACCGATAACACGCCCTTTGTAGTGGCGAAATCGGAAACTGAAGCTTGGGAAAAAGCTAAATCACAATTTGGTGAAAATGTCCAGCTAGAACAAGACCCAGATGTGCTAGATACTTGGTTTTCTTCTGGACTCTGGCCATTTTCGACTTTGGGCTGGCCGGAACAAACTCAGGATTTTGCAACTTACTACCCGACTACCACTTTGGTAACAGGCTTTGACATCATCTTTTTCTGGGTAGCTAGAATGACAATGATGGCTGGGCATTTTACGCAGCAAATGCCTTTCCAAACAGTTTACATCCACGGATTGGTGCTGGATGAAAAAGGTCAGAAGATGTCAAAGACCAAAGGTAATGGCATTGACCCATTGTTACTGATTGACAAGTATGGTACTGATGCTCTGCGCTATACCTTAATTAGGGAAGTGGCTGGCGCAGGTCAAGATATCCGCTTAGAATACGATCGCAAAAAGGATGAATCAGCATCTGTAGAGGCATCCCGCAACTTTGCAAACAAGTTGTGGAATGCTGCCCGGTTTGTGATGATGAATTTGGATGGACAGACACCGCAACAATTGGGGAACCCAGTCGCTACCGAATTGAGCGATCGCTGGATTATCTCGCGGTATCATCAAGTTGTCAAACAAACCACCAAGTACATCGATAATTACGGTTTAGGGGAAGCAGCTAAAGGACTCTACGAATTCATTTGGGGTGATTTCTGCGATCAGTATATTGAACTGGTTAAATCTCGCCTTCAGCAAGATGCAGATCCCGCATCGCGGCGGGTAGCACAGCAAACCCTCGGCTATATATTGGAAGGGATTTTAAAACTGCTTCATCCCTTTATGCCTCATATTACTGAAGAAATTTGGCAGACTCTCACCCAACAACCAGCAGATTCACCGCAGACTTTACCGTTACAAACTTATCCCCAGGTAGATGCAAACCTGATTGATCCAGCTTTAGAAGAACAGTTTGAATTGCTGATTGGTACGATCCGCACAATTCGGAATCTGCGTGCTGAAGCAGACATTAAGCCAGGGGTAAAAATAACGGCGAATTTGCAAACTGAAAGCCAGAAGGAGCGAGAAATTCTCAGTGCTGGACAGTTTTATATTAAAGATTTGGCGAAAGTTGAGACTTTAACTATTACTGACAAACCAGAAAACCAAACTGTTGCTGCTAAAAAACCTCAAAGGGGTTTGAAGATAATTGGCATAATTATTTTAGCGATAGTCTTTGGTAGATTGGGTTTAGCTGTGGGGTATGCGATTGATGACACTCCCCTTTTTGGAACTTTCTTTGAAATAGTTGGTTTTGGTTACACAGCTTGGTTTGTTAGCCAAAATTTACTAACTGCTCAAGCGAGACTTAGGTTATGGAGACGCTTTTTCCCGCAGGCAGAATTACAACAACCACAAGAATCAGAAAATGCAATCCCTGACGGCAAGCCTCAAAACGTCTACGCTGGTGTGATTGGTACAATACAGGTGCTAATTCCTCTGGATGGGGTAGTGGATATTGAAGCTGTGCGTGCCAAACTAGAGAAAAGCCTGAGTAAAGCTGAAGCCGAAGTTCAATCCCTGAGTACGAGATTAAACAATCCTAGTTTTGTGGATAGAGCTAGAGCTGATGTGGTACAGGGAGCGCGGGATGCCTTAGCAGAAGCACAGAAGCAAGCTGAAATTTTGCGCGATCGCCTTGAGGCGTTGCCGTAAGCATCGCCTGTGTGGCTTAGGATAACTGTAATGGGTAATGGGGGTGTCAATAATTCCTAATTACCCATTGTTTCAAATATCAATTTTGTCCTTGTTTTTTATTAAAAATCATTTTTTGACTTTTGAGCGGAGCCGGAAACTCCAAAAACTCCATAGAAGTCGAACTCAGGCTTCCTTACATGGCTTTGCCAACCCCTGCCACGGGATGCCCGGAAGGCTGTAGGGAGAACAGAACTTAGATGATTTTGAATTTTGAATTGGAGCGAAGCGACTCTCATGCTATATCTAGCCCAGGTGCGTAAAAACGATTTTTTAGACCAGCACCAGTTACGCTTATTGGCGCGTCAAGAAGCTGATAACTTGTGGGCGATAATTCCGGAAGAAGCTTTCATTCTGCTAGGAAAGGGAAAAATTATGAGTGAAAACTTGCTTGTTTTAGTGGAACTTTCCCCTACAGGCGACATTGAAAGACTAGAAGATGCTACCAACTGGGTACTCCATCTGGTACAAAGCTACCTCACCATCGGCATTACCCCGGAATTTTTGCAGCACGAAGCCGAGCGAGCAGAACATTGGCGACAATCCCTGACGTTGCAAAACCAAGACTTAGCGCGGCGTTCCTTAGAATTGGAAGCTCGTCGTGAACAAATTCAAGCCTTAGAAGAAAGCCTTAAACGTGAGAAAAATGGTTATCCCCAAGAGGAAAGTTAAACCAATTCGCAATTCGCAATTCGCAATTCGCAATGGGCTACGCCCCGCTACGCTAACGCAATTA
>NZ_JAYGHD010000366.1:0-18280 GCF_034932245.1 Nostoc sp. UHCC 0251 | reverse complement strand
TTCCCCCCTTTTTAAGGGGGGTTAGGGGGGATCTAAAAGTGCCTAAAGTCACAGCGCAACACTTTTCAAACAAGCTCTTAGGTGGTTGAAATTCAAAACTCATGCAGAATAAAACCTCATATTGTAAATCACTGTTACTTGCGTAGTTTCACCAAATACATTCTTCCCAACTTTTAAAACTAACTAACATATAGAAGTTCAAAACTCATAACAGGAAGCAATGAAAGTCTCTGGTTCTGCTCTTACCTCCCATACTTACTAGGCAAAGACGCTATCTGGGAAGGCTTTTGGCTAGTTTGTTTGAATAAGTCCTACTGTTTTTCAAAATAAAGTTATGCATATAAGTTTATAAATCTAGATTAAATCTAAATTTTCTAATGAGTGTGAGCAGATATTTTATGAATGTATCTGAATAATTTCAGTGATTTCACCATGTTTTTTAAATTTGGAATAAATTAATATCAATATAACTTTATTGTCAAGAAAACATTAAGCAATATTCAGCATTTTATATTAATTTTTGTAGTTATTAAAATATATGATCACATGCCGAAATTCTAAATTATAACAACAAACAAAAAAGTCGTATTTTATTTAAATAGGCTAAATTTTAATGTTTTCAAGCTTCTTTATATACACAGATTTGTTTTATTTTAATTATTTAGCATAAAAGAAGCTTGATCGATACTACTCGGTTTTGGATTTTAAACTGGAATTTGGTTTAGGTTAAAGGTTTTTACTTTCTCCTTTCCCCAAAGCCCGACAAGTATTGGAAGCTTCATAACAACAAAAAATATAAAACTTTAAATTGAATAAAATTTTAAAATAGGCAGGGAAACATGGTTGCTGACAAGTCGAAAGATGCCATTAACCAAATGGGCGAAATTATAAAAAATGAGCAGGCAAACGATGCATTTATAGATAGTTTAGATAAATGTCAACAAGCTGAACTTGAAGATATAATAGTTAGCCATCAAATATCAAATTGTATTCCTAATTTAAAAGAAATATCAAGAGGATCTGTAAATATAGAAAATCAATCTCTAGCGATCGCCTTCGACGAACAAGCAGCAGAATTAAATAAAGTACGGACTCAACTAAGTAATGAAATTTTAAAACGCCAAGAGATTGAAGCACGTTTTCGTGAAAAAACTTCAGAAAATCATATTGACTTTCAAAAAATTGTAGAAAATAGTAATAATATTATTTTTGCAATTACAATTGAGGGAATATTTTCTTATATTTCTCCTAACTGGACTGAGATTTTAGGGCATGAGATTGTAGAGCTTATAGGAAATTCATTTGCTCCTTTTGTGCATCCCGATGATTTACCAATGTGTGCAGATTATTTTCAAAGAGTTTTGACAACAGGCGAAAAGCAAGATGCAATTGAATATCGGATAAAACATAAAAATGGGAGTTGGCAATGGCATACAAGCAACTCATCAGCGATCAAAGATGCTAATGGAAATTTTTTGTATTTTGTTGGTATTTGCCATGACACTAGCGATCGCAAACACGCACAAGAGGCACTAGCAGAGCGATCGCGATTAGCAAATTTTCGCGCCGATGTAGACGCGGCTCTTGCCCAGAGTCAAACGTTAGAGTCTATGATGTGCCGCTGCACCGAAGCATTAGTTGAACATATAAATGCAGCTTTTGCTCGCATCTGGATACTAAACAAACAAGAAAATGTCTTAGAGCTGCAAGCCAGTTCTGGAATGTATACCCATATTGACGGCCCTCATAGACGGGTGCCAGTTGGTCAATTCAAAATTGGTTTGATTGCCGAAGAAGGCAAACCTCATTTAACCAACTCTGTACTAACAGATCCCCGTGTCAGCAATCAAGAGTGGGCCAAGCGTGAAGGTATGGTTGCTTTTGCTGGCTATCCTCTAATTATTGAAGGTGAGACTGTAGGCGTGATTGCGATGTTTTCTCGTCAAATCATGACGGAATCTGTTTTTAATGCCCTAGAATTTGCCGCCCAAGAAATTGCTATTGGCATCAAGCGCAAACAAGCAGAAGAAGCACTCAGAGAAAGTGAGGCCCGCTTTCGTCATCTTGTGGAAACTACCAATGATGGAGTGTGGGAATTAGATCAAGAGGGCGTTTACACTTACGTCAGCCAAAAAATTGCTGATATTTTGGGGTATGAGGCAGAGGAAGTTTTAGGCAAAACTCTTTTTGATTTAATGCCACCAGCAGAAGCGAAGCGAGTACAAAAGATTTTTCAAGTTCTAAGCAACTCCAAACAGCCTCTAATTAATTTTGAAAATAAAACTCTTCATAAAAACGGGCAATTGCTTGTTCTAGAAACCAATGGAGTTCCTTTCTTTGATGCATCTGGCAATTACCTGGGTTATCGCGGCGTTTATCAAGACATCACTGAGCGCAAACAAGCAGAAGAAGCTTTGCAAGCTCTGGTAGCTGGAACGGCAGCAGTGACAGGCGAAGAATTTTTTCCTGTTTTGGTGCGTCACTTGGCAAATGCTCTAGGAGTCTGCTACGTCATACTAGCAGAGCGAATCACCGGAGACCCTGGTAGAGCTAGAGTTTTATCATTTTGGGCAGGTGACAAGATTTCAGAAACTTTTGCCGAGTATGCCTTAGCTAATACTCCTTGCGAAGTCGTGTTACAAGAGGGGATGCGTTCCTACCCCTGTAATCTACAGCAACTTTTCCCCCAAGCAAAGGATTTGGTGACGCTAGAAGCAGAAAGTTACTTAGGAACGCCTCTTGTTGATACATTTGGTACACCCATAGGCCACCTATGCGTATTGGATACCAAACCGATATTACAGGAGGAACGCGCCAAAGCTATTCTCAGTATCTTTGCAGCACGAGCGACAGCAGAACTACAGCGCCAGTGTACAGAAACCGCCCTCCGCAAATCAGAGGCTAAATATAAAGCGATCGCTCAACGGGAAGCACTGCTCAATCGTCTTGCCAACCAAATTCGAGGTTCTTTGGAACTTAATTACATTTTAAAAACCGCAGTAGAGGAAATCCGTAACTTATTCCAGATTGATTACTGCGCTTTCTTTTGGTATCGGCAAAATACCGATCTACCTTATTGGGAATCTGTATATGAAGCCGACAATTTTACTTTACCCAGTCTGCTAACAGCCGAAGCAATTCATATAGAATTTGAAATAATCGCAACAAAAACTTTGAACAGAGAAATCATCCGAATAGATGATGTTAAAACTCATGGCAATCGCACAATACAGCAGTTTTTAAATGATTTCGGTTTCACGGCTTTTATGTCTTTGCCTGTACACACTCAATCTGGTGAAATTGGCGCTTTCATCTGTGGTTATTGTAGTGGCTTCCGACCTTGGCAAGAAACTGAAGTAGAATTGCTACAAGCGGTGACAGTTCAACTAGCGATCGCTATTGACCAAGCGAAACTTTACACAAATAGTCGCCTCGCTGCCCAGACTTCCCAAGAAAAAGCACAGCAGCTAGAAGCGGCTCTGGTAAAACTTCAACAAACTCAGGCTCAACTCATTCAAACTGAAAAAATGTCCAGTTTGGGGCAGTTAGTAGCAGGTATTGCTCACGAAATTAATAATCCCATCAATTTTATCTATGGAAATATCAAGCATACCAATGGATATGTCACAGATTTGCTGCACTTGGTAGAAATGTTTCAAGAGCATTACTCTCCATTATCACCAGAAATTCAAACCCAAATTGAAGAAATTGAGTTAGATTTTCTCTACCAAGATTTACCCAAAGTCCTAGATTCTATGAAAGCCGGGGCTGAACGCATTCGGCAGATTGTCCTATCTTTACGCAATTTCTCCCGTCTAGATGAAAGTGGTACGAAGGCAGTGGATATTCATGAAGGTATTAATAGCACCTTGCTGCTGCTGCGGAGTCGCCTGAAAGCTAAAACCCAACGTCCCGAAATCCAAGTTATTCAGGAATATGGCAACCTGCCACAGATATTATGTAATGCTGGACAGATGAATCAAGTGTTTATGAATCTGTTGACTAATGCCATCGATGCTCTGGAAGAAGGACTAGGGACTAATAACTGGGAACTAGAAAAAGAGCCTTCCAAATCCCCAATCCTCCAAATTTGTATTCGTACCCTTATTCAAGAGGATAAGTGCATAATTCGCATTGCTGACAATGGTTCAGGAATGACTGACAAAGTGCGTAATCATGTATTTGACCCCTTCTTTACTACGAAAGCAGTAGGAAAAGGCACTGGCATGGGCTTATCAGTTAGCTACCAGATAGTCGTCAAAAACCACCGAGGCCAACTCCAATGTATCTCAGCACCAGGAGCCGGAGCCGAGTTTATAATTACAATTCCAATACAATAACAAAACTTGAAACAGAATTATAGAATTGAGGTTAACCGTATATCGGCAGAAGGGAGCTTTAAGAGCTTATCACTAGCAACTTACTGCAACATTAAACTAAAGCTTTGAGTAAAGCCTGAAGTTTAAGTTGCACCTCTGCAAATTCCTTATTAGGATCAGATCCAGCCACGATACCAGCACCAGCATACAATCTTGCGCGATCGCCATCTATTAGTGCTGAACGAATTCCCACAATAAACTCGCAGTTTCCCTGAGAATCTATCCAACCCAGAGGCGCAGCATACAAGCCCCTCTCAAAGCTTTCGTAACGACGGATTTCCGCACAGGCGACATCTCGTGCTGCACCGGCAACAGCTGGTGTAGGATGCAATTGTCCAACAATTTTTAATGGATGTATATTAGCGGGAACCATAGCACTTATTGGTGTCCATAAATGCTGGATGTTAGATAATTGTCGTAGGCGGGGTGCTAATATTTGGGGTAATAAACCTAGCTGGCATAGGCGTTGTGTAATGAAATCAAGTACCAGCGAATGTTCGTGCTTTTCTTTTTCACTATTGAGTAAGCGGTTGGCATTGGCTGCATCTTCAGCAGGGGTTTTACCTCGTGGTGCAGAACCAGCCAAAGCATCCGTAATTAATTTTTGATTATTAATACTAATTAATCTTTCTGGACTTGCACCAATAAAGTTTTGCCCTTTGCCATTACTTGTAGAAAAAATATAACAATTAGGATGTATTTTCCTAAGATTATTTAAGGATTTAACTAAATCAAAATGGCTGCTTGACTTTACATCTAATATATCGGCTAAAACAATTTTACTTAAATGACTAGACCGGATTTTTTCTAAAACAGATGATACTGAACGTTTGAACTGAGTAGCATTCGTGACAGATTTTTTATAGAAGTTTGCCTGAAAATAATCAATATTATGAGAATAATATTCTAAAGATTGGATAAAATCAATTTTATCTTGCAGATTTTCCAACAACCTGGGAATATTTGCATCTTCATTGATAACTATATTTGTTACTAATATACAACGCTGATTTTTCACAGCTACTTGCCAACGTGGAAGAAAGACGGTTGCAGATGGAAATGGATAATCTACTTGGGCATTTTTATCAAAAAAGCTGAAATAACAAAAAAAGTGAGGCCCAGAAAAAGGTTGGTTAACGTTACCAAAGTTAATTATATTTTTTAGACAAGATTTGATAAAATGTTCAGCTTGAGTAAAACGGTCTACACCATCAATTTGTAATTTTGCTACAGCATCAATTGCCGCGATCGCTTCTCCTTTACCTTTGTCCTCAAAGTAAAAATTTATTTCATTTACTTGTGTAAGTTTATCTAATACAAGTAAAGGGTCAACTAAATCGATCTCCTGAGAGATACTGACAATTTGCCTGCAATTATTTTTGACGCACTTTTCTTGCACTGCTACCAAAAATTGATATAAATCTTTGTGCTCTACAAAGAGGTTGCTACGACATGGTGAAACTGTCATGGATCTATAGTAAATTTTTTTTAAGTTAACTTCCTAAAGTGTAATTAATCGTGGTCGTATTTCTACAGGTAACATATTAAGTTGCCATTTCACCAGCGTAGGATTTGCGTTATTTGTGGTGTTCCTAAACCCTGACAAGCCAGTTCCAGCCTGGGGCTGCAACGTGAGGGTGGAGTGTTAACAACACAAGGTTAAGAAGCCACAGTAAAAGGAGCAGTTGTTTTTAGCTGATGAATATCTAGTACAGCATGACCTAAAAAAGCTACCATTCCAACAGTTCAAAAATCCAAACCATAATTTTTTTGACTTTTAACTTTTGACTTTTGACTTCCGCGTAGCGGTGCGTCTCTTGAAATTATAAAATCTTAAGTGTAAGTAATATTCCGGCAATTTAATTAATCACGACTGATGACTACCAAGCAGATTTTATATCCCAACACTAAGTTATGGATGGCAGCGATTAAACCGCCAATGTACAGCGTTGCCATTATGCCCATTTGGGTAGGAACAGCAGTGGCATTTGCCGAAACTAAAATTTTCAATGGTGCAGTATTTTCTACTTTTGTAGCTGCTGCAATCTTAATTCTTGCCTGGGAAAATATCAGCAATGATGTCTTTGATTCCGAAACTGGGATTGATCAAAATAAGCATCATTCTTTGGTGAACTTAACAGGCAATAAGCTATTAATATTTTGGTTAGGAAATTTGTGTTTAAGTTTGGGGTTGCTAGGCATACTAGCGATCGCATTTTGGCAACAAGACCTAACTGTTATCGGCATCATTCTACTATGCTGTGGTTTGGGCTATATGTACCAAGGGCCTCCCTTTCGCTTAGGATATCAGGGTTTAGGCGAGATTCTTTGCTTTTTTGCCTTTGGCCCCTTAGCTGTGGAGGCAGCCTACTACAGCCAAACTCAAACTTGGTCAATGACAAGTTTAGCAGCCTCAGTGATTGTCGGGATTGCCACAACCTTAGTCTTGTTCTGCTCCCACTTTCACCAAGTTAAGGATGACATAGCCGCAGGTAAGCGATCGCCTATCGTCCGTCTAGGAACAGCAAAAGGGGCCCAACTCCTAGTTTGGTTTACTGGTAGCATTTATCCCCTCACCTTGCTATTTGTACTATTGGGAATTTCTCCACCTTGGACGTTACTTAGTTGGGTGAGTTTACCCTCTGCTTTCAAATTATGCCGCCATGTCCAAGAAAATCATAACCAGCCGGATAAAGTTAGTAACTGTAAATTCATCGCCGTAGCCGTGCATTTTTGGGCTTGCTTGCTGTTCGGACTGGGATTTATTCTTTAGTTGGGCATTGGGCATTGAAACAAAGGGAAAATAACTAATGACTAATGACTAATGACTACAGATTTGAATTTCGTCCATATCAGCGAAAGTTTTTGCGATCGCTGACTACCAATCATGGTAAGTGGGATATTCGTGAAGGTATTATTCTTCGTCTCACCAATGAATCAGGTAAACTCGGCTGGGGAGAAATCGCCCCCATTAGCTGGTTTGGTTCCGAAACCATAGAACAAGCCTTAGATTTTTGTCGCCAACTCCCAGTGGAAATCACAGACGAGATAATTTTCTCCATCCCAGATGAGTTACCTGCTTGTCAATTTGGCTTTGAGTCAGCTTGTGAGATGGGGAGTGGGGAGTGGGGAGTGGGGAGTGGGGGAGATGAAGGAGATAATTTTATGACTCCTAACTTCTCACTCCTAACTCCTAATTCACTCTTCTACAGTGCTTTATTACCAGCCGGTGAAGCGGCTTTAAATCAATGGGAAACTTTGTGGCAGCAAGGATATCGCACATTTAAGTGGAAAATTGGTGTGTATGCGATCGCTGATGAACTAGAAATTTTTGAGTCACTGATACAAACCTTACCCGCCTTTACCAAACTGCGATTAGATGCCAACGGTGGACTCACCTATGAGGAAGCAAACTTATGGCTGCGGACTTGCGACAATCTCAAGGCAAATCCAGAACTACCCCTAGAAATTGAATTTATCGAACAACCACTACCCGTGGAGCAATTTCAGGAGATGTTGGAATTGAGTACGAGTTATGAAACTGCGATCGCTTTAGATGAATCTGTCGCCACACTTGGGCAACTCGCCGCCTGTTATCAACAAGGTTGGCGAGGGATTTTTGTCATAAAACCTGGGATAGCCGGATCGCCATCTCGTCTGAGAAAGTTTTGCCACCAACATCAAATTGATACTGTATTTTCATCAGTATTTGAAACTGCGATCGCTAAACAAGCAGCACTCCAACTCGCAGCCGAATTATCCCAAAACAACAGAGCGATTGGTTTTGGGATCGACCATTTTTTTGAACAAGAAGAAACGTGGTTTCAATCTTTATGGAACGACCTTTAGACTGTCTAAATAACTTGGCTCAGGGTGATTGGCTTATCGGTTCTAATAGTAGTCAATTTAATCAAATAGCTCAAGAATTATATTTAGAATTAACACAATTATCAGCCTGTGGAACGTCACCAAAAATCATTTTAGCCGAACGCGAACCACTACGATTTTTAGCTAGTTTTATTGCCGCTTGTGCTGCTAACTGTCCAGTTTTTCTTTGTAACCCCGATTGGGGAACACAAGAATGGCAACAAGTTTTTGATTTAGTACAGCCAAATATTATTTTGGGAATAAGCAATAGGGAATGGAAAATAGGAAATAAAGATAATTACCAATGCCCCATGCCCAATGCCCAATGCCCAACGATTATGATTCCCACAGGTGGTTCATCAGGACAAATTAAATTTGCCATCCACACCTGGGAAACTCTCATTTCATCGGTACAAGGATTTACAGAATACTTTCAAATCAAACAAGTCAATTCATTTTGCGTGTTGCCGCTATATCACGTTAGCGGTTTAATGCAATTTATGCGTTCTTTCACCACCGCAGGTAAACTAGCTATTCAACCATTTAAAGCCGTAGAATCCGGTCAAATATCAAATATTAAACAATCAGAATTTTTCATATCTTTAGTACCAACACAGTTACAACGCCTCCTGCAAAATCCAGAATTAACTAAATGGCTATCTCAATTTAATACTGTACTTTTGGGAGGTGCGCCAGCATGGAACGAACTACTAGAAAAAGCCAGATTTCACCATATCCGGTTAGCACCTACTTATGGCATGACAGAAACCGCCTCTCAAATTGCTACCCTCAAACCAGATGATTTTCTTGGCGGTAAAATTAGCAGTGGTCAAATTCTTCCCCATGCAAAAGTAACTATCCGCAATCAGCAAGGCGAAATTTTAAATTCCAATCAAATCGGAAATATCACAATTTATGCTCAATCTTTAGCCCTTGGCTACTATCCTAAAACTAGAGAAAATCAAACTTATTTCCAAGTAGATGATTTAGGCTTTTTAGACGAACAAGGACATTTAAATATTGTCGGACGTAACAGCGACAAGATTATTACAGGTGGAGAAAATATTTACCCAGCAGAGATTGAATCAGCTATACAAGCCACTCAAATGGTTGCCGATATTTGTGTCATTGGTATTCCCGATAAACACTGGGGACAAGCCTTAACAGCGATTTACATTCCCAAAAAATCAGATATCTCTGCCTTAAAAATCCAAACTCTACTCAAAAACAAACTCAGCAAATTTAAAATCCCTAAATATTGGATTCCCCAGCAAAACTTACCCCGCAACTCTCAAGGTAAAATTAACCGCAAAAAGTTACAACAAATAGCCACAGAATTCCTGCAAAATCCTATCACATAATCTCTCTCGACCTTCTTCTCTCTGCGTCCTCTGCGTCTCTGCGGTTCGTTTCCAACCACTGAACTATCTCATCAGGTAATTCCTGTTTACTTCTACTACTCACATCAATACAAACATGACGAGTAATAGCCTTAGCAACTATCACTTCACCCACAGTAATTTCGTAATTAATTTCAAACTTCTCAACACCTATTTTTTGGGGAATTAAACTAATTAGCAACTTGTCTCCTACAAACATAGGGCGCAAAAAATCAACACTAGTATGAACAATAGGAAAAGCTACAGAAGGATTAGTAAAAAAATCTTTGAGATTAATACTTGATGCTTCTAAAGATTCTTCATAAGCTTCATGGCAAATACCCAGAACATTAGCAAAATAAACTACTCCAGCAGCATCAGTATCTTGAAAGCGAACAGTGCGGTTATAAGTAAAAGGCATTTTTGACAATTGAATATTAAAAAACAGCAGATTTATGATCTGCTTTACAAACTAATTTTATTTCAACTAAGTAAATCGGTAATAAAAATTTAATTTCCCCAATTCTGAGTTTGTATCGATTTGTTTAGCCTCATTCAATGCTTTGGGGTTGAATATATGGTGAGGAAAGGCGATCGCTTCTACATTGACTCTAACGGCGGAACCTCGAAGTCATTAAACGAGCAAACATTGTAAGAGGAAGCAGCTATTGCCTTTACCAGCTTACCGTCGAGAGTCAGCAAAGTAGCACCTACCTGATGTGAAAGTGCGACATAAGAAGCATCGTAGGCAGAAGTTCCATAACTCAAGCTTATAGTAACTGCATCCGCCATCAAATCAGATGTCGAGACAACACGTAACGGAAAAGCTTTCAGAGTAGCTAAATCTGTCTGAACCTCAGCAGCAGTGTACATTCTTGCACGGACATACTTCCAGAACGTGTTAGCACACTCAATGTAAAAAAGGTCTGGAACAAAAATTTCTGTCTGTGGATTGGCGAGATGACCGAAGAGTTGATTAACTTTGGCAGTTAGTGGGTCAGCAATAAAATACTTGATGCACACACTGGTATCTACCACGCATCTAAGAGGATTGCTCATCTATCGCGGTCTTCTCGAATTAGTTCAGTACTATCAGGTAATCCAAAGTCTGCTGGATTCAAGCGGCGGCGACGGTGACTAATTTCCTCTAGAAGTTTTGGGACATTTTTTCGCCTTTCCTCTTCCGTTGGCTGTGTTTTTGCCTGCAAAGCGTTCTGCAAAATTGTAATAACTTGAGCATCAATTGAGTTATTTTCAGCTTTAGCTAAGTGTTGGAGTTGTTCGTATAACTCATCAGGTATATTGAGCGCATGAATGGTAGCCATTGATTGACCTCCCAAAAGAATTTATTGGTAATGGTAGCACGATGGCAGTAGGGGGAGAGGTTAGAGAGCGATCACACCTCTCTTTTGAAAAAGTGTAGTCAAGTTGCAATTATGATTATAATAACCAAAAAATTCAGTCAAATTTTGACTTGACCCTCAGAATATATGATTCATAAATGGAAAGTCATTTGACAGTTCGATTTAATCTCACTATTAATTAATAATTACCTTGGAGAATTAATTGTTGTGAATAGCAATAGTTCAAGTCCATTAAAGCTTGTTGTTTGGAAACCTTGTCGTTGGGAAAAAAAATACTTTGACACAAACACAAATACTTTAGTTGAACCGACATTTTATCAAGATCCTATTTATTCTTGGGAACCATTTGGAGATCCCTTTGGATCAGTGACTAGCAGTGATCAAACTCAGCGATTAAGAGAAGAATTAATTGAAAAGTTTACACTAGAAATAAAACCAGAAAAACGTAGAATTGAGCAGTTTAAGCAAGTTATCCAAGTAATAGACGAGATATTATCTAACGACGAATCATCTTGGAGTGACTCAGAAGAGTTTGGACGCTTATCTAATGCTGATAGTGTAAATCTTCGTCAACATCAACTTCTGGCCTTACGCCAGCATATTCAGTGGGTGTGTGATACGTTTGTTAATGTTCCAGATGTCAATGTGTCCCTTCATTAAAATAATAAGCATATGGTATTAAAATTGTTGAGTAAAGAAGACGCACTAAAATTTCTTGCCCAAATAGGTAAGAATGGAGAGCCATTTGAAATATTTCTTGGTGAAGATATTTGTTTTGGGCGTGACAAATGGGTAAATATTGGGACTATTACATTACAACCAGGAGGGAAATCTCCTGAGAATGAGACTAGATATGATGAGTATTGTGCTGCTAAATTTGGTGGGTTTGAATGGCAACTACTATCTTCAGAAAAGCTCGATGAGAATATTACTAAAGCTCTTGATAATCAACAGAATAAAGATAGTGTTCAAAAAGCTTTCAGGGAAGGATTACAGGATGTATTGCGGAGGACTTTCCTACTTCTACCGATTTTTGATGTTGAAACGATTTCCAAAATACCTTTACATAAGCCGATCACAGTTGTTACAGATACATCAGCAGTTCACCAAGGAGGGCTTGATTTTTTATGTCGCTTTCTTACTCCTTGGGTAAGAATTAAAGTACCAGCGATAGTTCATATGGAAATAGTTACACAAGTAGATAATTATCTTTCTAAAATTCGCTGGAGTAATGATAATAAGAACAAAACTAAAAATAACCCTGCAACACTTCGTCAACATCTTCTTAGTCAAGGAGGGCAAAGAACTTTACTTCGTCTAGAATTACATTCAAATGCAGAAATAGAACGTGGTGATTTAGGTGCTGATCCCCTAAGAGGTATTGTGACGCCTAGTAGCGATTCTGAAGACAAAGCTCTAGGTTTACAAAATGTAACTAGAAGTTTTGCTGATCGTCTAATTTTAGAAACTGCGCGACGCTTTAAAACCCTAGTTCGACCGGATCATCCACTTGCCCTTCTTACTAGCGATCAAGGTCTAGCTAGAATGACGCTGGCTGAAGGAATGGATGTATTCTTTTTTGAATCTCGTTCTGTTCCTAAGTTTGATAGTAGAAAACTGACTGGCTCTCTTTTTCATCCTTTCAGTCAAGAAATATATACAGTATCACTGACAGATGTCCTTTGGGAATTAGCTGTATCTTTTGGGTGCCTGCGCCTACAAAATTACAACACTAACGAGTCATTAGAATTATGGGGCATACCTAGCGGGGAATATACCTGGCAACCGCTTCACGTTAAAGATGATCTTCTTTGGGGAAATTTTAACTCTGGAATATCCTCTACAACAACAAATAATACCTTCATTGCGCTATCAACCGCAACCGACATAGAAAGTCAAGATCAGACTGATGAAGTTTCTAGGCAAAATATAGAAGCAATAGCTAAGACATATGCATTTAGTCCAGATCAGATGTTATTACTAGTGAAAATATTAGTAGATAAAGGAGAGCTAACTAATCAAGAGGCTCAAGAAAAATTGGGTTTAACACATCAATCTCGCTATAATTTGTATAGGAATTTTCTGCATAGTGGAAAATTTGTTGAGCTTAATGATAATAAAATTATATGTACAGAATTACTAAAGCTTCTATGGCAAAGTATCTTGAACGAAGATTCTATAAAAATTTTATATTATTTGAATAAAATACCATCATTTAATGCAATATGTAACTATGTAAATCAAAATAGAAGTGTTGAATATAGCACATTACCAATTTCAAATAAAGCGAAATCAACCTACATCAAGCTTGGTGAGGCAGCCTGTGCTTGGTTAAATATACAAAATCAAAAAATTGTTGCCACTGATAACATACCTAATTCACTAGATTTTGCTAATTTAGCAGTAGAGATTTATAAATTAATTCGTTCACAAGAAGACACAGAATGGATACTTACTGGTCGCTGGTTAGAAGAACTAGCTATTAAATATGCTGTTCATCCCATATTGGCTAGAAAATTGGTGAAAGAAGCGCAAGAACAAAACTTAGTGAATGTCTATGCTGAAGGGTCTACTCCAGATACTCGTTTTGAACAGCACGATTTGTGGATAATTAAGACAAGTGATGGACTTCCCCAGTTAGAAAAAGTTTATCTGTATCATGGAGATTTTCTTATACCTGGCACATCTGCTGTACGTATTAAGCTAGAAGGAGTTAAAAATGCCTCTTGAAAATCTATTTACAGATGAGGCGACTGCTAACGCACTAGAAGAGCAGCCCAAATTGCTCTACAGAAAGTTTGGTGTGTTGAGTAACCCTTTTCCCAGTGCTGGACAAACCAGCGGTCATCCGCATATGTCAACAGAAGCAGATAAGCAAGTTGATGCCGCGGTAAAAACATTTTATTCAGATCGCAAGTCTCATGTAATTTCAATAACTGCTAGCCAAGGAATTGGTAAAACTAACCTTCTGAATGCGTATGAAAATGCTTTGCGTGAAAAACTTTCTTTACATGGTTTTTTCGTTATTAGATACGTTCCAGATCCAGAACCGTTTTTTGATCCACTGATTAGGTCTATATTTGAAAATTTAGGAGAAGAATACTTACGTCGTTCAATTGATGCACTTGCTAAGGAAAAACAAAAGATAGGGGATATTGAGAAATTATTAGAATTTGTGCGAATGAGTGAAATTAAAACAATGCTTAAGGCTTTATTAGAGGTTAAATCAGAAGAAAAACGAAACGAGCGTATATCTCTAGCATATCAATGGCTTTTAGGATTACCTGTAAGGAAAACTCATCATACTGAACTCGGAGTAAATTTTCGTCTAGATACTGTAGAAGCAAAAACAAGAGCATTAAGAGATATTGTATATTTAGGTTCACAAATGAAAACTCTAGAAGGTATTTTTATTCTTCTAGATGAATTAGAAAAGCAAGATTTCAGCTTATCAAAAACTATAGTTTTAAGATATTTATCGGCTCTGCGAGCTTTAATTGATGCACTACCTAAATATCTTTTCTTAATGGTTGCTCTAACTACAGATGCTCTTAACCGTTACCGTGAGATGCTTCCAGCTATTAGAGGTCGTCTTGCTAATGAAGTTCCCCTTTCCCCCATAAGAAATGATGAAGAAGCTGTAAAATTATTCCAATTCTACCTAGAATCTGCCAAAAGAGAAGCAATAAAATCTGTAGGAGATCAAAAATTGCAAGCTGGAAATGATGTACTATTGCGTGAAAATGATGCTCGATTAGTGTTTTATCGATTGTTAGAACAGCGCACTAATATTCAAGGTGTACGTCAGCGTGATTACTTAAATGCACTCTACGAGGAAGCTAATAAATCTATAGAAGCATCTCGATAAACTATAGTTTTTCAGATAGCACGTTCTATTATTACTCTATAACAAGAAAGACATTCAAGCACCAAATATAGTTAAGCCATTTTCAGAGCATCTGCGTAATGGCTTAACTCATTTATGAACCATTGCTAAACGTAAATTTTATCCAACGGAGAGGGGGAGATTCGAACTCCCGGAGGTTTTAGCCTCATCCGATTTCAAGTCGGACGCAATCGACCACTCTGCCACCTCTCCAGTAAATCTGTCAAACTTGTGCTTATCCTAGTTTCAGACGCTATTCAGGCGCTTTTGTTGGTTAGCACTAAACTTGACAGATAATACTATACCCTATTATCTACGCAGATTGCACTACTGGATGCGAATGTCTACGACACAATACGCGATCGCTCGTACAAAATTTCCCCCTTAGCTACCTGAAAGTCATTCCCCACCCAAATTAGGGAAACTTGCGAAACCACACCCGCCTCTAGGGTGACAATTGAAAAGTTACGCAACTTCTCGCCGTCATTTTCCACAATCCTGGGGACACTAGCCGCATTTAAATAAATT
The DNA here is from genome assembly GCF_034932245.1 of Nostoc sp. UHCC 0251. Lineage (NCBI taxonomy): Bacteria > Bacillati > Cyanobacteriota > Cyanophyceae > Nostocales > Nostocaceae > Nostoc > Nostoc sp. UHCC 0251. The sequence goes on along the minus strand of NZ_JAYGHD010000366.1, from coordinate 2,877 downwards.
GTCCCCTCTGGACTTCTAAAGATGGGCTTGCGCTGCACCTTCTTGGTATGGCGTAAATCTCGGTGCATGTGACCAAATGTCACCAGAGGAATGGTTTTACCAGCAGTCAAGGCATGAGAAATCGCCTCGCCAAAATCTGGATCGCCAAAGTCGCCGCCAATTGGATGCCAGTCTTTGCCGCAGGGGTCTTCGGGGCGATCGCCTAATCCACTCGGCCCATTGTGACCCAAAAATATAATTGTCTCGTAAGCGGCGCTTTTGATCGCTTTCACGATGCGATCGGCGGATTCTTCTAAACTCGTCACACCGTAACGTTCTTTACAGATTTCCGCGAATTTCCACTCTGGACCACCCCAGGTAAAGGGACGACCCCCCACTACAGTTAAATTCCAAGCGGGAAAATCTAGCTTACCGTAACCGACATGGGACGGGCCTAATAAATCGAGTTGTTCCTGTACCCAGTCTTCCTTAGAACGGTCATAAGGAGCCTTTTTGCGTCCCCATTCGGTGGCGGTGTACCACGCATCGTGGTTGCCCATCACGGCTGCTTTGGGAATATCGAGAGATGCGATCGCTCTGACCACTTCCACCGACTCGTTGCCAAAATCCCCGACAAACAGCACTAAGTCAACACCCAAATGCTTGAGTGCAACGCCATCTTCCACTTCCCATTGGTCGTGAATATCTCCAACTACAGCAATTTTGAGGTTTATCGATTGAGTTTTCTGACTGGTCATGCCACTTTCCTTGCCGTCTATCTCCAGGATATGAAACTCAGCCCGATTTGGACACAACCCCAAAATATCAACCGTCCACTATTTTTGGTAAAAACTACTATAATTGAATCCACAGGACATACATTTGCAACATAAAGCACCCCTAAACTGTGTTTACCACTGCACTAGCTCAAAGAGAAAACACCCAACTGGGTGAACTACCACTAGATTTGTTTGCCGCGATTCAGAGTCTCAAAAAAGAACTCAACGCCGTTATCCTGGCGCATTATTATCAAGAGCCAGATATTCAGGATATTGCAGACTTTATTGGGGATTCATTACAACTGGCAAGAGCCGCCGAAAAGACCAATGCGGATGTGATCGTCTTTGCTGGTGTTCACTTCATGGCAGAAACAGCAAAGATACTTAATCCCGATAAATTAGTACTTTTACCAGATTTGGATGCTGGTTGTTCTTTAGCAGACAGTTGTCCACCAGAGGCGTTTGCAGCTTTTAAAGCAGCGCATCCGAATCATTTGGTAGTGTCTTATATCAATTGTTCTGCTGATATCAAGGCGATGAGCGATATTATTTGCACTAGCTCCAACGCTGTGAAAATTGTGCAGCAGATACCGAAAGAACAGCCAATTATTTTTGCCCCAGATCGGAATTTGGGGCGGTATGTCATGGAACAGACGGGACGAGATTTGGTGCTATGGCAAGGTAGCTGTGTTGTCCATGAAACCTTCTCGGAAAAGAAAATTGTCCAGTTAAAAATTGCCCATCCTGAAGCAGAGGCGATCGCACACCCAGAATGTGAAAGTAGTGTATTGCGCCACGCCAGTTTTATTGGCTCCACAGCCGCTTTACTCAAATATTGTCAAAGCAGCCCCACCAAAGAATTTATCGTTGCTACGGAGCCGGGAATCATTCACCAAATGCAAAAATTAGCTCCTGACAAGCACTTCATTCCTGCACCGCCGATGAATAACTGTGCTTGTAACGAATGTCCATTTATGCGATTAAACACCCTAGAAAAGCTCTACTGGGCAATGAAAAATCGTACTCCCGAAATTACCATGTCAGAGGATATTCGCCTTGCTGCACTGCGACCAATGCAACGAATGCTGGAAATGAGCGTGTAACTAGTATTTTTTATACAAATGGTAGAGGCGCAGTTTTGTTGCGATCTCTACCTACAAGTTATTTTTTCCAAGCACTTGCTATTTATAAAAGGTGGTGCTAAGATTTTAAATCGTGAGACAAATCGGGTCGGTGTCCGAGTGGTTAATGGAGACGGACTGTAAATCCGTTGGCTAGCGCCTACGCTGGTTCAAATCCAGCCCGGCCCACCACTTACGAAGTTATAAGTTATAATGACTGGGTTAAGAGCAAAGCTCCCAGCATTGTAACTTACAACTAAAAAACCAAAGTTATATTTTGCCCGTGTGGCTCAGTGGTAGAGCACACCCTTGGTAAGGGTGAGGTCACGAGTTCAATCCTCGTCACGGGCTTTTTAAATTGAAAGAACAATTAACGCAAAGTTAAGGGTTTCAGTAAGAAGCATTAATTATTGATGATTTAATATTTTCTTCAGTTTCTGTTAACTGTGCTTCCACTTTTCCATAAGCTTTCTTCACCCAATACCCTCTAGGCGGCTTTTCTATCCCATAAGCCTTACACCACTTCTCTACAGCCTTGTCAGACACACCTAAATCTCTCCCAATTTGCGCTGTTGGCTTTTGCCAAACTAGTTTTCCTAGTTCTTCTTTTGATGGCCTTTCAACTTTTCTGGTGTGAATTCTAGAGTCTGGGTTAACCTTTCTAGTTGTTAAATCAACGCCAAACTCTTTGTAGGTTCGCTTAAGTGCTACTTCAGTTAAATCTGTAAAATCCTCCCACCAATAAAAAGGATTGGGTGATTTAGGCGGAGTTGTCCTGATACCGCAACCGCCAAACGTGATTGATGGATAAACTACTTTGTTTATATCTGGCAAATAAAGGCCATAGAAATCAAAGTCATCAGATTTGTACTTTTTCTCATGACAACCATTCTTGTCTGCCCAATTGCTTTTATTTTTCAGTGTGCCATCACAACTGTATTTAGGGCTTGCTGAAAAATAAAGAAAAGGTGACAGTATCTAAATTATTAGACTCTAGA
>NZ_JAYGHD010000365.1:0-18633 GCF_034932245.1 Nostoc sp. UHCC 0251 | reverse complement strand
GGCAGAGGGGGCAGAGGGGGCAGGGGAAGCAGGTTGAGCAGGGGAAGCAGGGGGAGCAGGGGGAGAAAGAATATTGCCTAATAGCTCTTTTCCTCCTCTGCTTATCCGAACCTTCTCATGGCATCTTTACGTCCTTCTCAAGGAGTTTCTAAAGATGCTTCTGAGCTAGATTTTGTGGGAGTGCCTAATTCGTCTACAGTATTCATTAATGAGTCATCCTGTAGCATGGGGTATCTGGTTTGGGAATTTACAACATCTTCAAAAGCTTCAAGATCCTCAAGAACCTCTGATGCAGACTGATATCGCTCTTTGAAGTCATCCAGCACCATTTTACTGAGAATCTTAGCTAGAGAATGACTCACCTGAGAGCGATTGCTCCATTTTATCTCTCCATCAGCATCTCTATCTAGCTCACGGGGTGTTATACCAGTCAAGGCTTTAATCCCAACCATGCCGACTGCATAGATATCACTACTGTAGTGTGGGCGTCCAAAACATTGTTCGCTTGGTGCGTAACCCTGAGTACCAATGCCAATGGTGAAGGGGGTTTGTTCCTGATGATCAAGCTGTCTTGTACTGACTTCTTTGACGGCTCCAAAATCAATCAGAATCAGTTTACCGTCTGAATGTCGGCGGATGATATTGCTGGGCTTAATATCCCGGTGAATCACATGGTTTTTATGGACAAACGTTAATGTTTGCAATAAGTCCCTAATAATTCTGATTACTGCAACTTCCTCAATTGCTCTGCCTGATGGCAATTCCTGATTTAAAGGATGACCAATAATCTGTTCTTGTACTAAATAAAATTCTTCATCTTCTTCAAAATACGCCAAAAGTTGAGGAATTTGAGGGTGTATTCCCAGTTTTTCTAGTGTTTGCGCTTCTGAGTTAAATAATCGTCTGGCAAGTTGCAATGCTTCTGGTTTACTGTTAGCTGGTTTTAATTGTTTGACAACACATTGCGGATTTCCAGGACGTTGGGTATCCTCGGCAATATAGGTTTCGCTGAATCCGCCGGAACCGAGAACTTTGACAATTCTATAGCGTCGAGCCAGGACTTTTCCTGATAAGGCTAAATCTCGTTGCTGAATTAGGTCTTGCAAGTCATCTTGTTGGCTAATAATCTCTTGGACAACGGCGGAAGTTTTATACTTCTGAAAAATGTCTACTAATTGGCGTTTTCTAATACTTTCTCTCACCAATGAAGTTGTTAGATAGGAAAGTCCGATCATTGCGATCGCAATCATTGGTACAGTAGTGGGAAAAATTAACAGACCATAGACAAATAACCCATAACTAATTCCTACCCAACTGCCAGACAGGGCAAGACTATATAGAAATCTATTGATATTACGCTTGCGTCTGCTAATCATCAAGGCTGTACTGCCAACTAGAATTAGCACAAACAAACCCCGCAACAGTGGATTTTTAACGCCTGGGGCGATCGCTTTACCATTCATCAAAGTTGCGATCGCGTTGGCGTGAATTTCCACGCCCGACATGCGTTTAGCGCTGTTGTTAGCAGCGACTGGATAGTAATCATTGTGTAACTTATCTGTTGCACCAATCACCACTATCTTGTCTTTGAAGACCTTTCCCTGTTGCAAATAGGTGTTCCAGTTTTCCGGGTCGAGTACATGCCAAAAGGGTATTTGCTCAAATGTACCCGCAGGCCCCCAAAAATGAATGCGATCGCCCTTTGGTCGCGGATAATTTACTTGTGCTGCCCTAAGCGTTGCTTCATCAAAAGAGGGTAAGTTTTCGATCAAATTACCTTCAGCTAACAACTTAGAAAACTCACTTGCCAATCGATGAACTTTACCATCTACCTCCAGGGGGAAATTAACTGAGCCAATGGACACTGACCCTATACGAAACATCTCTTGTGGGTCAATCAGTTGCATAAAAGATCCTTGGCGCGTCTGGGAATTTTCATAGACGGCTGCTAAGGTAACTTTGCTGCCATATTTTTGCAGTACTGCTTGGAGTTGGCGATCGTCAGTAACTCCATAACTGCTTGGCGTATCAAAAACGACATCTACCGCTACAGAGCGGACACCTGCTTCGATTAACTTTGTAATTACCTGAGCATATGCAGCCCGCTTATAAGGATAAGATTTCAGTGTTTCTAAGTAAGCATACTGTTTCGGATTTGTTTTATAGTACTGTTCGGGAACTGATATTGACTGATCGTCTATTGCTAAAATTACGATGTCTTCTGGAGGCGAAATCGACCCACGCAGTGGAAAAAAGGCAGAAATCGCCTTATTTTCCATCAATTGAACTAATTCTCCACCAGAAGCACTCAGTACTGCTGCACCCATTGCCCAACCGCCAGCAAGAAGATGACCTAAGCGAACCATCCACCTAGACTGACGAGCCGATGCTGTTGACGTTACTTTTGTCGGTTTACTTGACAGTCTATTGGCAGCAGAGACATAGTTTTTAGTTAAGGTAGATGTAGGTTCTTCTGCCATATCGTGTTACTGATTGATTTAAGTCCAACACTTTGATTTATTCAGACCACGTTTTAGTGTAAGCACATTGAAATAAGACTTAAATGATAATCTTATACATTTGTAAAGTATCTTCTATTCATCAACAAACTTTTACTGGCAAAGCTAGTCCCCAAGAGATTCCTACTCAGGTACCTCCTAACTTATTATTTTTCTGTTGAGTGAGTTACAAAAATTGATTGTCTCACAGATCATAGCCGGATATACTTCATCTCTGTACTTGGTTGCGGTTAGATTTTACCCTAACCTAACCAACAAGTACGCTCTTAACTGGGGTTTTACCAGAAGCTGTCCCAAGTCCGTCTTCTGTCTTTGGCGCAATATTGGTACTCTCCACAAAGCGTTTCCTTATACTGAAAGCTTTACCTATAGATAGGCATCAACCTATATCTTACCCTAAGCCTATGCCATACCTCTTTAGGAGTAAACTTTAGTGTTATACAGTTATAAATGCTGTTACTAGTTCAATTTTATTGGTAGATTTTGATCACAGGGTGGCTCTTGCAGTGCCGGAGGTGAATAAGGTTCAGCACCCAGTATCTCAACTCCAATATTGCAGGCGTTTTTATGCCTTGAAAGAGGTAGGATAAAAGCTACAGATGAAGAGTTAGTTTATAGATATTAGCAAACAAGGCATTTGAAAATTGCTATAATCTATTGTTCCATCTAAATTCATATATATTATTAGGTGTAAATTTGTATGGGTTCTCCAATGAATCGTCTGTCTATTTTTGTAGACGGAAATAATATGTTCTATGCTCAACAAAAAAATGGTTGGTTTTTTGACCCGCGGCGAGTCTTAGAATACTTCAAACATGAGCAATCAGAAACAACATTAATTAATGCATTCTGGTACACTGGCTTAAAAGACCCACAAGATCAGCGAGGTTTTAGAGATGCTCTAATTAGTCTAGGATATACAGTTAGAACTAAAATTCTTAAAGAATACTATGATGATACTTCTGGTCGTTACTCGCAAAAAGCGAATTTAGATATTGAAATTGTTGTAGATATGTTTAATACAGTAGACCAGTATGACCGAGTAGTATTATTCAGCGGCGATGGAGATTTTGAAAGAGCAATCGAACTATTACGCTCAAAAAATACACATATTACAGTAGTATCAACAGAAGGAATGATAGCTAGAGAGCTACGCAATGCTACAGACAGATATATAGATTTAAATGATATCAGAGATCAAATAGAAAAAACAGAAGGTTAATAGTTTTAACAATTATTTACAAAGGTAAGAGTAAAAGAAAAACTAAGGTTGAAGATATTTTGATCTACAAGTAAAAACTAAACAACAAACCACAAATGACAAACAAAACAGATCGAATCATAATTTTTGATACTACACTGCGAGATGGAGAGCAGTGTCCGGGAGCGACTCTGAATATAGACGAGAAGCTAGTTATTGCCAAGCAATTAGCGCGTCTGGGTGTAGATGTAATTGAAGCAGGCTTTGCCTTTGCTAGTCCGGGAGATTTTGAAGCAGTCAGCAAGATTGCCAAAATTGTCGGGGTAGAAAATGGCCCGGTAATTTGTAGTTTGGCAAGAGCGATTAAAGCAGACATTGAAGCAGCTGCGGAAGCATTAAAACCAGCAGTCAACGCCAGAATTCACACATTTATTTCAACTTCTGATATTCATTTAGAGTATCAGTTGCGGAAGTCACGGGCAGAAGTGCTAGCGATCGCCGAAGAAATGGTAGCTTATGCCAAGTCCTTCATGACAGATGTAGAATTTTCGCCGATGGATGCGGCTCGTTCCGATCCAGAATTTCTTTACCAAGTGTTAGAGCGAACGATCGCAGCTGGTGCAACAACAGTTAACATTCCCGATACTGTTGGTTATACCACCCCTAGCGAATTTGGAGCCATCATTAAGGGGATTATCGAAAATGTGCCCAACATCGACCAAGCGATTATTTCCGTTCACGGTCATAATGATTTAGGCTTGGCAGTTGCTAACTTCTTAGAAGCCGTGAAAAATGGCGCACGCCAACTAGAATGTACCATCAACGGGATTGGCGAACGTGCCGGAAATGCATCATTAGAAGAATTGGTGATGGCGCTACATGTGCGGCGACAATATTTTAATCCTTATCTCGGCAGACCAGAAGAATCTCAAGAATCCCTGACAAATATAGACACCCGGCAAATTTATAAAACATCACGCTTAGTTTCCAATTTGACGGGAATGTTAGTACAACCAAATAAAGCGATCGTCGGCGCGAATGCCTTTGCCCATGAGTCTGGGATTCACCAAGATGGTGTGCTAAAAAATAAGCTCACTTACGAAATTATGGATGCCCAATTGATTGGCTTGACAGACAATCAAATAGTTTTGGGCAAACATTCAGGCAGAAATGCTTTCCGCACTCGGTTGAAAGAATTGGGCTTTGAACTGTCAGATACTGAGTTAAATAAAGCATTCGTCAGATTCAAAGATGTAGCAGATAAAAAGAAAGATATTTCTGATTGGGATTTGGAAGCGATCGTTAACGATGAAATCCAACAAGCGCCCGATTTGTTCCGAGTAGAATTGGTGCAAGTTTCCTGTGGTAGCAACGCCCGCCCCACTGCTACAGTTACCTTGCGTACCCCGGAAGGTGAAGAATTAACCGATGCTGCGATCGGTACTGGGCCGGTAGATGCAGTTTACAAAGCCATCAACCGTGTGGTAAATGTCCCCAACGAGTTGATTGAGTTTTCTGTGCAGTCAGTAACAGCCGGGATTGATGCTATTGGAGAAGTGACGATTCGTTTACGTTATGAATCTAAAGTTTTTTCTGGCCATGCAGCGAACACAGATATCATCGTGGCATCCGCGCAAGCTTATGTAAATGCGCTCAATAGGCTGTATTCTGCGTTGCAAAGGCAAGAAAAGCCAGAGGAAGTATCGGCACAGAAAGTCTGAGATTGTATCTGTCAAACTGCCCATAATACAAGCACCGCACCTTGTTTTTAACTGATGCGAAAAAACTCCTTCCCGACTTTGGGGAGGAGTTATACCAATTCGCAATTCGCAATTCGCAATTAATAAACTTAGATGCAGCAAGACTTTCCTGATTTACATCTGTTGCCTCATTTTAGAGAATTGGTATTAGGTGTGAGTTCCGAAAATTTGTTAGAAAATTATGCTGAGTGAAAAACATCTCACTATTAGAGAAGCCACCGCTGAAGAAGACTCAGTGATTGCAAAACACTCTTACCAAATGTGGTTAGATATTGGTGTGCATGAGAGTAATATCGATCTTGATTGGCAGAAGATTACCCTCAAATTCATAGAAGAGGCGCGTCAATATTTGTTTTACAAGGCTTTTGTTGCAGAGATTGATAATACAATCGTGGGTTCTGTAAGCTGTCAACTGTTTGCAGGTTTATACCCGAATGTTTTCAAAGATGAATATCGCAAGTTTGGATATATTTGGGGCGTTTATGTAGAACAATCTTACCGCAGACAAGGCATTGCTAAATGCTTAACTAATAGAGCAATTGAATATTTAAAAGCGATCGGTTGCACGCGAGTACTTCTTAACGCCTCGCCATCGGGAAAACCAGTTTACTCCAGTCTCGGTTTCTCTGAAGGGAATGTAATGCAATTAGATTTGATTTGAGTACAGCATTTTATTTGCCTTGTAGTGGTGTGTTATCAACCTAAATTGATGAAGTTCTACAAATATCATGCTCTTGGCAATGACTATCTAGTTATTAATCCCCAAGATTTATTATTTCCGCTTACCCCGGAAAAAATTAAAACAATTAAATAGCATAGCACGACCCTATATAAACATTCTGTGAGATGAGATTTGTCTACAGACAAGTCTTCAAATTATTCAACGATCGCAAAAGACAAGCGATCGCATCACGACAACGCCAAAACTACGTCAAGCATAAGCGATCGCATCTTGTTAAATTTCAGTACGTTATATTATCTTTGCATAGACGCAACGTGGCTTATCCTCAGGTATTACATTCTCAAGTAACTTGGTCAAAGATTTTTGGCTTTGGCTTTCTCTATCAACCTCAAACAAGCATGAATTGTTGCTAAATAGTAATAAAACATCCAGCTATACCAAATACCTTTATCAAAATCTGTCTTTTGTTGTTCATTATGATGGCGGACACCAAAGTTATTAGCCAGATTAAACAATTCTCCCTCGTCCTTAGAAGTGATTACCTGCTTAATTTTGGCTCTAAGAAACTCTAATACATCTACTAAGTCTCTGATAGCGTCACGCCTGTCATTAAGAGATGAACGATATCGCCGAAATTTGAGAATAGCTGTTTCTACTCTTTTTTCAACATTTTCTGGATCATAACTAGGTAAATCTGCCTCGAAAAGCAAATCTAGCCCTTGTTCTGCTAGTTCTAAAATTTCACCATTTTCAGAGAGTTCATAACCATCTTTATAGTCGCAAATAATATTATTTATTTTATCCCTAAATTCTTTCTGGCCACCTTTTTTATCAAATGTATGATAGTGCCAACCACAATTAGCATAAGTGTGATGGAAACCATCAATAGGCTTGGATATCCAGTCATGTAATAATTCAATCACATCGAAGAAATCGTCTTCACTATAATTTACACACTTATCTTGGATCTGCCATAAGTTAGGCTTTCGCAAAGTTCTAAACATTTGAGCTTCAATATCACCTCCTAGTTTACCTGCTACTTCTCCCCCGTCTACGCATTCATAACCGAAAGCCTCTTGAAAATAATCGTTTGACCTAAACTCCAAATATATATCTCGAAACAAACGACAAAGCATGGGCAAATCGAAGCGAACCGCGTCTGGATTTTTGCCTGTACGTGTAGAATAGTATTGTCGATTAACCATATTGTTTTTTCGATAAATGTGTTTAGTACTGATTAAGAGATTAGTTTGCTGGGTGTAAATAACGCCTTATATCATAGCTAATACTTAAAGCTATCGTCTAGTTAAGTGAGGAGTTAAACCGTTTAGCCTACGGTCTTATAAGATTAAATACAGCACATTTTTCCACAAATTCTAATTTATTAGGTTCGTCTGAAGTGCATTGACCAAAGAGAAATGATCAAACTACTAAAATTATCCAATCTTTTTAATATTGAATATGGAGCGATCGCTTACAATACAGTCAGATAAGTTTGCTCAGAATTCATCGGCAAAATCCGCAACTTCCGATTTTTAAGGTCTGGTTCTAACCCTAAAACTTCCATTGGTGTTACACCTAAAAGGGGATATGGTACTTCTGTGAGTTCCAGACAATCAAAGGTTCCTTGACGTTCTCCAATGCTAAGTTCAACATCTCGGAAAATCCGCCCCTGCTGCACTCCAGCCGCAGTCTCTACCTGGGCTTCTCCACCTTGAACTAAACCTAGTTGACTAATAATGCTAGCAGGTAAACATAGTAAAGTTGCACCCGTATCAACTAAAACATTATCCAAAATACAACAGCGAACTTCCTCTGGAGAAATAAAGCCTCGCTGTGCCAAAACTTGATCAATTCGATTCGTGACAGTGAGGGTAATTATTACTTGCCCCATTTGCTTACCTTGAAGATTTGGCAGTACTAGCTTACCCATTTCAGCAAACTCCTGAAAACAAAATATTTTTGAGAGATGCCTTAAAATACAAAGACGCAAAAGCACTTTCTGCGCCTCTGCGTCTCTGCATCAGATATTCTCTACTTACACCATCTCAGACGAAGCCTGCACCATTGGCTGAGGCTGCGGCTGGAACATAAACAACGAGTAAACAACGTCTCGGCGAATGTTAACCATCATATCCAAGAACAATTCGTAACCCTCGCTCTTGTATTCAATCAGTGGGTCTTTTTGACCGTAACCTCGTAATCCTACTGATTCACGTAAGGCATCCATTTGTTGCAGGTGTTCCCGCCACAGGGTATCAATGCGTTGCAAGATAAAGAAGCGTTCAGCTTGGCGCATAAGTCCGGGTTGAACTTGGTCAATCTGCGCTTCTTTGAGGTCATAAGCAATTCGCACCTGTTCGTGGAGGAAGGCTTTAATCTCGCTGACTGTCATATCTTCTAATTGATTTGGTTGCAAATCCGCTAGCAGATAGACGAATTCTTTAACTTTCTCAACCAGCTTTTCTAACTCCCATTCTTCCGAGGGCAAGTCTACGTTGATGTAGTAATCAACGATGTCATCCATCGTTTTTTCAGCGTACTTGATTACCTGTTCTTTCAAGTCTTGACCTTCTAACACCCGACGCCGTTCAGCGTAAATTGCACGACGTTGATTGTTCATCACCTCGTCATACTCAAATACCTGCTTACGAATGTCGTAGTAGTAGGTTTCAACTTTTTTCTGTGCGCCTTCCAAACTGCGGGTAAGCATCCCAGATTCGATGGGCATATCTTCTTCCACTTGGAAGGCATTCATTAACCCAGCAACGCGATCGCCACCAAAAATCCGCAATAAGTTATCCTCTAAACTGAGGAAGAATCTCGTGGTTCCAGGGTCGCCTTGTCTTCCTGCACGTCCGCGCAACTGGTTATCAATCCGCCGTGATTCGTGGCGTTCTGTACCAATTACGTGTAAACCACCGATTCCCACTACCTCATCATGTTCGCGGGTAGTAAATTGTTCATATTCGTGCTTAACACGGTTGTAAGCTTCCCGCAATTTCTGAATTACAGGGTCATCAATGGGAGCTTTTTCGGCTGCCACAGCTACCTTTTCTTCAGCTTCCAGTTCTGGTAAACTGCGATCGCCATATTCACGCACCGCAATTTCTACTGCATCTTTGAGTAGTTTTTCTGTTTCTTTTGTCAACTGGGTGGGGAAAATTTCTGGTGAAGCCCGCCAAGTTTTGACTTTTTTACCAGGGACAAAGCCTTGACCACCACCATGTCCTGTGGGTAATCCGGCTGGTCTTTGAACGCCAAAGCTATCTTCATCTTCTGGCATGACGATCCGGGGCATGAAATATTCCCGCAGCTTCAGACGTGCCATGTATTCGGAGTTACCACCCAGGATGATGTCTGTACCTCTACCAGCCATGTTGGTAGCAATGGTAACAGCGCCTTTTCGTCCGGCTTGGGCGACGATTTCCGCCTCACGCTCAACGTTTTCGGGTCGGGCATTGAGTAATTCGTGGGGAATCGCCAATTCCTTCAACAGCCGGCTCAGAAGTTCGGACTTTTCTACACTAGTGGTTCCTACTAATACAGGTCTGCCGAGTTCGTGCATTTCGGCACATTCTCTAGCGATCGCACCCCACTTGCCCGGTTCTGTCTTAAAGACCATATCAGACAAGTCTTCGCGTCTTCTGTCACGGTTGGTAGGAATTACCGCAACTTCCAATTTGTAAATTTTTTCAAATTCCGTTTCTTCTGTTTTTGCCGTTCCGGTCATTCCACCAAGCTTTGGATACAGCAAGAACAGATTTTGATAAGTAATTGTCGCTAGAGTTTGAGTTTCTGGCTGAATTTCTACGTGTTCTTTGGCTTCAATTGCTTGGTGTAGTCCATCACTCCAACGCCGTCCGGGTAGCACCCGACCAGTAAATTCATCCACAATTACCACTTCGCCATTGCGGACGATGTAATTTACATCCTTGAGAAAAAGTTCTTTGGCTTTAATTGCATTGAAAACGAAGTGCGCCCAAGGATCTTCTGGGTCAAATAAATCTGTGACTCCCAAAAGATTTTCGGCTTCTGCAAAACCTTCATCAGTCAAAAGCACGTTACGAGCTTTTTCATCCACATCATAATGCTCGTCTTTTTTGAGCGTGAATGCGATTTCAGCGGCTTGCAGATACTTCTCTGTAGGTCTTTCCACCTGCCCGGAAATAATCAGCGGTGTCCTTGCTTCATCAACTAAAATCGAGTCTACCTCGTCAATCACGCAATAATTGAATGGGCGTTGCACCACATCTGCCATTGATGTCGCCATGTTATCCCGGAGGTAGTCAAACCCTACTTCGCTGTTGGTGACATAAGTAATATCGCAGTCGTAATTTTTCTGGCGTTCGCTGGGAGTCATGGTTGACTGGATTAGCCCCACACTTAGCCCCAAGAACCGATGCACCTGCCCCATCCATTCAGCATCCCGACGAGCCAGGTAATCGTTCACAGTAACGACGTGTACACCTTTGCCGGTAAGGCCATTTAAATAACTTGGTAAAGTTGCTACGAGCGTTTTACCCTCACCAGTTTTCATTTCGGCAATTTGCCCTACATGCAAAATGATACCGCCAAGGAGTTGGACATCAAAGTGCCGCAAGCCTAAGACTCGCCGTCCTGCTTCCCGGACAACGGCGTAAGCTTCGGGCAATAGGTCATCCAGAGTTTCACCTTTGGCAAACCGTTGTTTAAATTCGACGGTTTTACCTTTTAACTCCTCATCGGAAAGAGCCTTAATTTCTTCCTCTAGAAGGTTAATTTCAGTAACAGAAGGTTGGTATTTTTTAAGCTTACGAGCGTTGGGGTCGCCCAACAAAAGTTTTAGCATGGCAGATTATAGAACTGAATCAAGGGGGATGGGGATTAAAGGTTTGGCATTGATTATAAACATTTAACCCAACCCAACCTTCTTGGTTGTGGATGGGTGTCAAATCAGAATTAACTCAAAAACAGGAGAAAAACGAGGCAATCAGTTTACTAAATGATTGGTTTTAACTCTTATCTGATTATTTAGTCTTTCTTCATAGTATCATTTTGCCCCCAGATGGGGCCAGAGATGCGGGAGCAGGGGGAGATGAGGGAGCAAACAAATAATTATTCTTCCTCATCCCCTTCATCCTTTTACCTTAATTCGAGTTCTTCCATTCTGCTTTCAGGCGGCGGAAATTATAATCACTAGCGCCTTGATGACAACTGACACAACTGCCAACCTGGACGGGACGCGGTAACTCAACTCCTGGATGCAAAGCTTTGAAATAACGTGAGTTGTTGACGCGATAGGGTGTTTCTTCGTCATCTCGCTGGACACGGGAGAAAGTCGAAAGGTATTTCCACACTAAGATGCGCGGTGGATCGACTAAAGGCTTGATTTGTGCGCCGTAGTGCTGTGAATCTTGCAGGAGATTTTTCCAAGTTTGGGTGGGTAAAACGGCTGGTGGTAAGCCAATGTGGCATGTAGAGCAGTTTTCCAAATACAGTTCTTGCCCTAATTGGTACTGTGCAGGCACTACGTCAACAGTGCCAATTTCAGCGGTGGGAGTAACACTTTGGGCATTAGTTGCTAAGGCTAGAAGCCAACCCATAGCTAGGCTCCACGTTACAATTACCAGAAGTAAACCAAAAAATTGGCGTTTGAATTGGCGTTCGGCGCTTTGCTGTAGCACTTGGCGTTGGCGTAGCCCGCCGTAGGCATCGCGGTTTTTGCGCTTAACAAAAATTGACATTCCTCACATTCCCAGAGATTTAGAAGTGGCGCTTGTGCTAATCATAGGACTTACGCAGCGTTGGTAGTAGCAACATAGCAATGCCTCTTGGCAAGTCCTTCTGCGTCTGTGCATCTCTCAACATTTCAAGGAAAAACCTTTTAGCAGTTTTAACCTGACTCACTAGAAAAATCAGCCACAATATCTCGGATTTCATTTGCACCAATATCTTCTCGGTCAGATTTGGAACAAATCGTTAGTAGCAAAATACTTGTAGGTGACTAAACTTGATAAATCAATCGGTATCCAGCACTCTTACCTTTTTGAATACTACTGTTGCGTACTCTTACCTTGTAAACAAGATACTCTTCACCAATGCCCGCAATCCTATCTCCTATAAAATTCCTTTGTTGTAATTGCTCAATAATCGGTTGAACATCAGAGCGAATATTGCGGAATCTCTTAGAGAGGTAGCGCAAGTTTTGTTTATATTCAGGAGTTAAATCGATTAATACCGATGGCTGTTCATTCGGCATCGATTCCCTCCCACATTTCCGATAATGGCAGGCGTTGCCCAGCTTTTGCTTGCTGCAAGGCTCTTCTCAAGCTAGCTTTAATCTCCTCAACTGGTGTATCGTCAGGATCATCCTCTTCTACCTGCTCTGGAACCAACACAATCACCCGAACCTGATGAGGATAAGTTGTTCCCTGAATTGGCTCATCTAGGATCAGGTTTCCCTGAGAGTCAATCTTGCCAGTAACTTCGATCGCTTTCATTATGTTATCTACCTCATTTTGTTGGAGATTCTAACATCCTGAAATCTAAGCAGGATAAAACCTTAAGCTTAGGGAATAGAAACCGATCGCAATAATCGCTCAACAACAGTTCTTGCATTCCTTCCTCCTCTTGGGATAAGGCGATGACAAAGAACATGAGGAACGAGAAATTTCACATCATCAGGAATCGCATAATCACGCCCTAATAGAAAAGCTAGCGCTTGGGCAGCCCGTTGTAATGCTAATGTGCCACGCGGACTAACACCAAGGGCTATTTCCTCATCTTGCCGTGTTACTCGTACTAATTCGAGGATGTACTGTTGCAAGGAAGTTGCCACTTTTACTTGAGAACATAGGTAACGCAATTCCTGTACTTCTGCCAAGGTAATACAAGGCTGCAAATCAGCAACCTTCACACCATTTTGGAGATTTTGCAGCATTTGGAGTTCTTCTGCCTCGGAAGGATAACCCAAACTCAGCGACAACATGAACCGATCCATTTGCGCTTCCGGCAGAGGAAAAGTACCTTGATACTCAATAGGGTTTTGAGTGGCAATGACAAAAAAAGGCTGGGGAACTGCACGAGAGACACCATCGACTGTTACCTGATGTTCTTCCATAACTTCCAGTAAAGCTGACTGAGTGCGGGGTGTAGCGCGGTTAATTTCGTCAGCTAGGAGAATATTGGTAAAGACTGGCCCAGGAAGAAAAGTAAATTCGCCGCTTTTTGGGTTCCAGATGTTAGTGCCAGTAATGTCAGTTGGCAGTAAATCGGGGGTACATTGTAGCCGTTGAAACTTACCATCCAATGAACGAGCTAGAGATTTAGCGAGTAGGGTTTTACCAACACCAGGGACATCTTCTAGCAAGGCATGACCACCACCTAGCAAGGCTACTAGCACTAAGCGTATTGCCTCAGCTTTACCAACGATGGTAAGAGCGAGATTTTGTGTTAAAGCGTCAATTTTGTCTCTCATACGTCTGGGGAGTGGGGAGTAGGGAATAGGGAATGGAGGGATGAGGGAAATAAGGGAGATAAAGGAAGAGTTTTTCCAATGCCCCATGCCCTATTTATTGTTCCCACTAAACACTCAAAACTTCTTTAGCAACAACACAGTCAAGTTGAATTTGTGTTTTCAAAGCTTCTAGAGAAGCAAATTTTTGTTCAGGGCGCAAAAACTTCACTAGTTCCACAGCCAGTTTTTTGCCATACAAATCACCAGACCAATCGAACAGATGTACTTCCGCAGATGAATAAGTACCATTTACAGTTGGGCGGTTACCGATGTTCATCACACCTAAGCTCTCATTAGGAGCGACATCTGATGTTTCACTGAGAGTAAAAACACGGACAGCATAAACTCCTTGGCGGGGCAAGAACTTTTCTTTGGGTAGTTGGAGGTTGGCGGTGGGAAAGCCAATTGTTCTGCCCAATTGTTGACCTTGAACGACAACACCAAGGAGGGTGTAGGGGCGTCCTAGTAGTAGATTTGCATTTTCGATGTCACCTTGCTCAAGGGTTTGACGGATCAATGAAGTGCTAATGCGGGCATCCTGAGTCGGAGTAGTACTGACGCAACTGCTTTGGGTGGGCGAGTCACCTGTATAAGTTTGTAAGGGAACGATGGTAACGGGGATATTGTACTTGGCGGCAATTAATTGCAAATCTTTGGCAGTACCACTGCGCTTTTCGCCAAAACAAAAATCCTGCCCGATGCTAATTCGCTGGCATCGCAGTTGTTGCACAAGAATTTTTTCGACGAATTCTTGGGGGGTCAAAGCAGATAGTTCTTTGTCAAAGGGTAGTAATACCAGTTGTTCTACCCCAAGCGATCGCAATTGTTGGACTTTTTCATCCAGTGGCGTTAACAAAGTTCGGGGCTGCCCGGTAAAAAATTCCTGTGGATGGGGGTCAAAGGTGACAACTGTTGAGTAGGTATATTGTTGATTAGTCAGTTGTCCGTTGTCTGTTGTAAGTTGTTGATTTTCGTTTGACTGCGGACTACTAGCTACTGACAATTGACCATCAGCGTGCAAGACTGGTTGAATTACCCTTTGATGACCAAGATGAACACCATCAAACTTGCCAAGGGCAACAGCAGTCGGCGTTAGCAGCCCTTCACTCGAAGAAGCAACCCACACAGAACACCCATTTTGAGACAAATTTAGCACGTGGATTCTGAGATTTTAGGTTTATTTTAGCTATCAGCAGGAAGCTACCTTATAGTAAACCGCCTTGAGGAGTACAGGTTTTCTAGTAGCAACTTGTAATTTGTAATTTGTCATTTGTCATTTGTCATTTGTCCTTTGTTCTCTCTTACAAAATTTCCACTCTTAAGCAAGCTAGCAATAGCGTCTCGTAGAGAAGCCAGACGCTCTCTACAAGACGATGTGCGTAGTAGATAGCTTGCTTCCCCCCAGGGGTATGCGGACTCGACGAATCGCTACTCTATCGCCGGAAGTCGTCGCACCCTGCGGGATCTTGCTACAGATTTTGCGCTTTGTCCAATAACTAATGACCAATGACCAATGACCAATGACTGCTGAAAGCTTCTGATCACCAATCTAATCTAAAATCTCCAATTCCTCCGATCGCAATCTTTAGGTAGAAAATTTACTAACAGGAAAAGATTCTGATAAGGCAACAGAGGTGGGAATCTGAAGTACCATTCCTTCCCGTGCCATGATCGCCCCAGGAAATTTTGCAGCGGCTTCTTTCCCTACACAATCCAAAAAGTCGTCATTGTGTGCAGGGTCGTGGTGGTAAATCACCAGAGTTTTGACATTAGCAGCTTGTGCCACTTTCACAGCTTCTTGCCAGGTAGAATGTCCCCAGCCAATTTTTGGGGATTTTGGCGAGTAGTATTCCTCGTCTGTGTAGGTGGAATCGTAAACCAGAATGTCAGCATTACGAGCTAGCCACAGCACATTGTCATCGAGTCGGTCGGGGAAATGTTCGGTATCGGTAATATAAGTAGCAGCACCACCACGCCAGTTGACGCGGTATCCTACGGCTTCACCTGGATGGTTTAAAGGTGCTGTTTCTACGGTAACGTCATCGATGTGGATTGGTTGCCCCGGTCGAATGTCGTAGAAATTTAAATTAGCTTGCATAATCTGCAAGGGTACGGGAAAGTTCGGGTGCAACATCTGGTCATTGAGGCGCTGTTCTATGGTAGAACCATCAGGTGCGATCGCGCCGTAGATATGAAAGTCATTTCCCTTCACAAATCCTGGGGTAAAGAAGGGAAAACCCTGCATGTGGTCCCAGTGAGAGTGGGTAAAAAATATATGAGCTTCTAACGGCATTTGACGCAATAAAGATTGCCCCAAAACATGTAGTCCCGTGCCTGCATCGAAAATTAAGCGTTTATCGCCCGCTTGCATTGATATGCAAGGGGTATTACCGCCGTAACGAACGGTGTGTGGCCCTGGACTGGGGATGCTGCCGCGAACGCCCCAAAATTGCACGCTGAATTGGTTCTCTATCCTAGACATGGGTGTTGCTTGCTGGACTGAGCGGGCGATAAGTGGAAAAATTGTTACTTATTGTGTCTAACTTGATGCTGTCTCACCGACTTTGCTAGAGGGAAGATTTCTTGGTAAAACAGCATACCCTGTTTCTGGCTGATTGTGTAAATGTGAATGGGATAGTCTCAAGTAGAATTGTTCAGTTTTTCGGATGGATGTGTATCGGTTATTTCAAGAGTGCCCCTACGTTATAGCCTACATTTTTCTCTGATGCATTTGAATTACTCTAGTTTTATCCTGATAAATCAAATAAATCACAGAAAATTGAATTCCCAGTCAGACAATTTTTCTAGTCCAGTTGCGTAGGTAAGATTGTATTGTAACGGAGTTATACTGATGTGGTTTTTACGTACGACATGCACATCTAACGGTACATTTTGAAGCAAATTTAATCCGGTTGGGGGTTCTACATCCTCAATTACCTCTCCGGTTAACCAGTAGTATGTTTTTCCACGAGGATCAACTCGTTTATCAAACACATCAATGTAATGCCGTAGGCCTTGACGGGTGAGAGTAACTCCGGCAATTTCTTCCCATTTGACCGCAGGAATATTGACGTTGAGCAACATTAAATCTGGCAGCGGCTTTTGGGCTAACTGGTCTACAAGAACTGTGGCAAACTTAGCAGCAGCTTGAAAGTCTCTAGATGTATGACTTATAAGACTCAGCGCTACACTGGGAATGCCTTCAATTAAACCTTCCATTGCCGCTGAAACAGTTCCAGAATATAAGATTTCAGTTCCCAAATTCGCGCCTTGATTAATGCCAGAGAGAACCAAATCTGGGGGAGAATCTAGCAAAGCCCACAGCGCTAATTTGACGCAATCTGAAGGCGTACCATCACAAGCCCAAGCTTTGATGGCAGGATGAAAAATCCCTTCAACAATTTCGGCGCGAATGGGTTGGTGTAAAGTTAATCCGTGTCCAGTTGCCGATCGCTCTCGATCTGGGCAAACTACACTAACATCATGACCTGCCTCTGCCAAGTAGTTGGCTAGGGTACGAATACCCAAAGCAGAAATGCCGTCATCGTTGCTAATTAGTAATTTCATAGTCATTGGTCATTAGTCATTAGTTATTAGTTATTTGTTATTAGCGATTTGTCAATGTCTGAGGTCACAAGCAGCAAAAAAACATTTATACTTAGTACATTGTGGCGGAAGTTTGCCTACCTTTAAGACAAGTTGTTTAATACTCTAAGTCTTGTAAGTTAAGATGTTAGCTGGATTTATGTCAAGCTGTTTTAGCCCAATCGCCTCTAACTGATAAACAGAGGTTTAATTTCGACCCACCCCTTTGGCTAATGTTAATGGATCTGACTGTAAGTTTATTTATCGAGCAGCTCACAGCTTTTGACTATAGACTAATGACTAAAGACCAATGACTAATAACTAATGACTAGCAATTTAGAAGCTCAACTTTTAGCACTGCGGCAGGAAGGAGAAAAAGCGATCGCAGCCGCTGACACCTTAGAACGTCTGGAAGAACTCAGAGTTAACTATCTGGGTAAGAAAGGGGAACTGGGGGCACTGTTGCGAAGTATGGGGCAGATGAGTGCAGAGGAACGACCGAAAATTGGAGCGATCGCTAATACAGTTAAAGAATCTCTGCAAACTAGTCTAGACCAGCAACGCACTGCCCTCGAAGCCGCGCAGATTCAGTTACAGCTAGAGGCGGAAACTCTGGATGTAACTATGCCGGGGATTTACAGCCCCCAAGGTCGCATTCATCCCCTCAATGGCATTATCGACCGGGCGCTGGATATCTTTGTTGGTATGGGTTACACCGTGGCTCAAGGGCCAGAAATGGAAACAGATTACTATAATTTCGAGGCTCTCAATACCCCGCCAGATCACCCAGCCCGTGATATGCAGGATACCTTCTACCTGCCAGATGGTAATCTCCTCCGCACTCATACCTCCTCAGTGCAAATTCGTTACATGGAAAGAGAAGATCCCCCGATTCGGGTTGTGGCTCCAGGGCGAGTTTATCGGCGAGATAATGTAGATGCGACTCACTCGGCAGTTTTCCATCAAATAGAACTTTTAGCCATTGATGAGGGACTAACTTTTACAGACCTCAAGGGCACAATTAAAGTATTTTTACAAACAATATTTGGTGATTTGCCAATTCGCTTCCGCGCCAGTTATTTCCCGTTTACTGAACCATCGGCTGAGGTGGATTTGCAGTGGAATGGGCGCTGGCTGGAGGTAATGGGCTGCGGTATGGTCGATCCAAATGTACTTAAATCTGTGGGTTACGATCCAGAAATTTATACTGGATTTGCTGCCGGTTTTGGTGTAGAACGCTTTGCAATGGTGTTACATCAAATCGATGATATTCGTCGCTTGTATGCTAGTGATTTGCGGTTTTTGCAGCAATTTTAGGTAATTAGTTGCTTTAAATAACCCTCTCCTAAGAAACCGTATTTGCTTCGGGCTGGGGAACAAGCTCAAAA